>JAFNXG010000132.1 GCA_017383505.1 Clostridium sp. | reverse complement strand
TTTTCTCAATTAATCTTTGCATTGAAATATTATCTTTATGTGTATCTATCCTTATGCTATTTGCTTCATTATCCTTACATAAATCTTCTACAAATTTAATTATTTTAGATGCTGTCCCATTACCTTTAATTTTCTCTTCAACTGCAATTCTATGTATAACACCATACTTTGAATTACTTAGCCATTGTCCTTCATATATGTTTTTATATGTATTATCTTCCTCAAATGAAACCATAGCAGTAGCTATTATTTTATTGTTGCTTTCTAAAACATAACTATTATTATTTTTTATATCAATTTGTATTGTTTCTTCATTAGGATATCCATTTTGCCATTGATCAATTTTGTTTTCCTTAAAATACCTTTTAGCTTGATTTATTATATTCATTATATTTTCTATATCTTCTTTTACTGATTTTCTAAATATCATCTTTATACTCCTAATCTAAATGCTTAATCAATAAATACTTATACTTATTATATAACAAAATAAGATAAATATATTTTTCATTTTAAATATAAGTTTTAAGTTATTAGCATAATATTATTTTTATAATAATTTAATAATAATTGAGAATACTATATTTATTAAATAAATGAGGTGAAGTTATGAGCAAAATATCAATAATAGGTGCTGGTGCAATAGGTGCTACAACAGCATTTGCTTTATTACAAAAAGGAATTGCAAGAGAAATTGTAATCAATGATATAAATCAAGAAAAAGCTCTAGGTGAAGTAATGGACTTAATGCATGGTAGTTCTTTATGTCGTCCTTGTAATATTACTTTAGGTAGCATAGAAGATACTGCAAATTCAGATATAATTATAATAACTGCTGGATTACCACAAAAACCAGGAGAAACTAGATTGGATTTGGTTGATAAAAACTATGAAATTTTTAAAAGTTTTATTCCAAAGCTTGCAAAGCTAAGTCCTAACTCAATATTATTAGTAGTTTCTAATCCTGTAGATGTGCTTTCTTATATGTCATATAAACTATCTGGTTTCCCTAAAGAAAGAGTTATTGGTTCAGGAACAGTATTAGATACTGCAAGACTTAGAAGTTTACTTGGAAAATACTTTGAAATTGATGGAAGAAATGTAGAAGGATATGTTCTTGGTGAACACGGTGATAGTGAATTTGTAACTTGGTCCTCACTAATGATTGGTAGTATCCCTGTAAGAAGTTTTTCAGAACAAAACTCTATAGCTTGGGATAAAGCAACTGAATCTATTATTGCTGAAGATGTTAAAAATTGTGCTTATGAAGTTATTAAACGAAAAGGTGCTACTGCCTTTGCTGTTGCAATAGCTCTTGAGAGAATTGTAGAAGCTATTGTTAGAGATGAAAAAAGTATATTAACTGTTTCAACTCTATTAAATGACTATTATGGTGTAAATGATGCTTATTTAAGTGTTCCTACTATACTTGGAAGAAATGGTATAGAAAAAGTTTTAAAAATTCAATTATCTCCAGAAGAACAAGAGAAGTTTATTTTGTCAGCTAATTTAATGAAAGAATATATAGATAGAATTAATGATAAATAATATGATATTATAAAATAATAAAAAACTGCTTAATATGCTATTTCAGCAGTTTTTTATTATTTATCATTATAGTGTTTTATAAATATTATAAAACTCTTCTTGCTCTAGTAACTACATTCCAAGGTACATTTGTTATTCTTATTGTTTTTCCTGAATTAGGAGCTTCTATCCATTGCCCATCTCCTACATACATCCCAACATGTCCTAAGTCATTATAGAATAATAAATCTCCTGGTTGTATATTATTTATTGACACTTCTACTCCACTATTTATTTGATTATAAGTAGTTCTACCTATATTTATATTAGCCTTTTTAAATCCCCATTGCATAAAACCTGAACAATCAAACATTCTTGCTCCAGTATTTACGAATTTATATAAACTATCATACTTTCCTTGAGAAGAATAGCTTGGGAATCTATTTTTTAAACTTTGTATTGATGCTTCATTAACTAATTCTCCTGATCCACCATAAGCATACGGAGAACCTATATGAGATTTTAATTCTTCTAATATTATGTTGTAGGCATTTGAAGTAGTAGAACCATTATTGCTACCAGTATTACTATTTCCAGCATTACTTCCATCAGTTATTTTTACATAATCAGAACTTATGTATCCTACTGAACCTTTAAAGTTAATTTTATACCAGTTTCCTTCTTTTCCTGTTATATTAACTGTTTGATTATTTAATACATAACCTAATACTGTTGCGCTTGTAGAAGGGCTTTTTCTAACTCTTAAATTAGATGAAACATTTGTAATAATACCTACTGCATTTATTGATTCATTTGATGTATTATTATTTGATGTATTTCCACCTTGGTTAGCTGAGTTATCGGTAGATTCCTGCTTATTTTCTGTTATATAATCCTTATGAACATAAGCATATGATGAATTATATTTTATCTTATACCAACTTCCACTTTCCCCTACTATATTTACAGAATTACCTGAATATAATGTTCCTAAAACAGTAGAACTAGTAGATGCTTCTTTACGTACTCTAAGTCCTCCACTACTTACATTATAAACATAACCTGTTTTATTATTTTCAACAACATTAGAAGAACTATTTCCTCCAGTATTATTATTTACTTCATTATTATTACTTACATTTCCACTAACAGATATATAAGACTTACTTACATATCCATATCCATTATTATATTTTATTTTATACCAATCGCCTTCTGTTCCAACTATATTAACCTCTGTGTTATTATTAAGATATCCCAATACAGATGAATTTGCAGAAGCCGAACTTCTTACCCTTAAGTTAGTAGATACATTATAAACTTTACCTTTTGTTGATGTTTCTGATGAAGCTGTAATTTCTTTTACATAATCTCCATGAACATAACCAGTTATTCCATTATATTTAATTTGATACCATCCTTGATTTTTAGAAATAATATCAAATGTATAACCATTTCTAATAGTTCCCAATACAGCTGAATTAGTATTTGCTTCTTTTCTAATTCTTAAAGTAGAACTTACATTTATAACTTGTCCCCTACTTATTGAAGCTACTGATAATCCACTATTAACTTCTGTTGCATTAGCTGGTATAGCTTTAATAGCCATAACAGTTCCAACAACACTAGAAATGGCTATTATCTTCTTTAGCTTTTGTCTTTTCATATTTTTTCACATCCCCACTCATTTAAATATATTTTGCCATAACGATTATATAGTTTTTCACTAGGCTTTTCCATGTTTTTCTGTTAATTTTATCATATTTTGAAGAATTTTTTTTATATTTTAAAGTCTTTCTACTATTTACCTATATATTCCCTCCTTTTTTTGTATTTTCTTCAACAAATTATATTATACACCATATTGGATTATTTGTGGTAATTTATGTATAATTTAATATGATAATTTTATTTTAGGAGGTACACTGTTTGGCTAATAATTTAAATTTGAAATTTACACCTATGAATATAAATAGAAAGTTAGATGAATACAAAGATGGTTTTAAAAAAGGGATTCCTGTATGTTTAGGTTATATTTCAGTATCTATTACTTTTGGCATATTAGCTACTAATGGAGGTCTTGATATTAAAACCAGTGTTTTTATTTCTGCAACTAATTTAACATCTGCAGGACAATTTGCTGGATTAGAATTAATATTTAATACCGCTCCCTATATTGAACTTGCCTTAACAATGCTTGTAATAAATATTAGATATATGTTAATGTCTCTATCTTTATCGCAAAAACTAAGTAAAGAAATTTCTTTTTTAAATAGACTTCTTATATCTTTTGGTATCACAGATGAAATTTTCTCTATAGCTTCTCTTGAGAAAAAGAAATTAACTTCTCATTATATGTTTGGATTAATTACTCTTCCTTTTATCGGATGGATATTAGGAACTTATATTGGAGCAGTAGCTAATAAATTTCTTCCTAGCTTAATTCAAGACTCTTTTGGAATTGCTATTTATGGTATGTTTATTGCACTTATTGTGCCTCCTTCAAAAAAATCCAAAGCTATATTTTTTGTAGTACTTATAGCTATATTTTTTAGTTGTTGCCTTTATTATTTACCATACTTAAATAAAATTTCTCAAGGCTTTGCTATTATTATAGCTTCTCTTTTATCATCAGTTCTAGGAGCTTATTTTTTCCCTAAAAAGGAGGAAAATTAATAATGTATATATTTATCTGCTTAATAATAATGATGGTAATAACTTATTTAATTAGAATGATTCCATTAGCATTTTTCAAAAAGGATATTAAATCTCCTTTCTTGAAATCTTTACTTGAATATATTCCATATAGTATTTTAGGAGCTATGACTTTTCCTAGTATATTTTATAGTACTAGCAATTTACTTTTCTCTATAATAGGAACTATAGTAGCATTGTTATTATCTTTATTAAATAAAACTCTTTTAACAGTTTCATTATCATCAGTATTTACAATCCTTTTATTAAATTTAATTTTTAATTAGATAGAAAATAAAAAAATGGCAGCTATATGCCATTTTTTATTTTCTAATCTTTTGTATCATTTCATTCTTTAAGTCCCATAGTTTTTGTGACAAATCTACATAATATACCTGCGGATTAGTAAATCTCTTTAACTCATCCCATAATAAATCAACTTGCTTTAATGAATACTCTCTTATCTCATCTAAATTCGGAGCCTTATAGACACACTCTCCATTAATAAAAATAGGAACTTGTATTTTTTTTGCATAATAATTAGTTAAAACTTTTCTCTTCCAAGTATGTACTGGATCAAATATTTCATATTCTTTAGAATCATCTATAATCTCATCATGTAAAGTTAATACATCCGCTATAGCCTTATTAGTATCCTTATCAAATAATCTCCAAACTGTTTTATATCCTGGATTAGTAACCTTTTCTATATTTTCTGATATCTTAATTCTTGGATGTATTACACCATCCTCCTCTACAGCAACTAACTTATATACTCCTCCAAAAACTGGCTCTGACTTTGCTGTAATAAGTCTTTCACCAACTCCAAAAACATCTATACAGGCCTTTTGATTCACAAGATCTGATATTATATATTCATCTAAGCTATTTGATGCAATTATCTTACACTTTTCTAACCCATTTATATTTAATATTTTTCTTACTTCCTTTGAAAGGTATGCTAAATCACCACTATCTAATCTAACGCCTTTAATTTCTTTTCCCTGTGGCTCTAAAATATCTTTAGAAACCTTAATTGCATTAATAATACCAGACTTTAATACATTATATGTATCTATTAATAATATACAATTATCAGGATATATTTTTGCATAAGTTTCAAAAGCTTTATACTCATCTTCAAATAATTGAATCCAAGCATGTGCCATAGTTCCTACTGCCTTTACTCCAAAAATTTCATCTGCTATAGCATTTGCTGTTCCATCTACACCCCCAATATAAGCTGCTCTTGCACCAAATATAGATGCGTCATACCCTTGACTTCTTCTTGCACCTAATTCTAATACTTCCCTACCTTCAGCAGCTCTCTTTACTCTACTAGCTTTAGTTGCTATTAAACTTTGATGATTAATAGTTAAAAGTATCATGGTTTCTATAAGCTGTGCTTCTATTACCTTTGCTTTTACAGTTATTAATGGCTCATTAGGAAACACTGGAGTACCTTCTTCTATTGCATAAATATCTCCCGTAAATTTAAAGTTTAATAAATACTCTAAAAACTCTTCACTAAAAATATTTTTACTTCTTAAATAATTAATATTTTCTTCAGTAAAATTTAATCCTTTTATATATTGAATAACTTGCTCTAAACCTGCTACTATTGCAAATCCAGCTTTGTCAGGATTTTTTCTAAAAAACATATCAAAATAAACTATTTTATCTTTTAACCCATTTTCAAAATATCCATTAGACATAGTAAATTCATAAAAATCTACTAACATAGTTAAATTTCTTTCATCTTCTAAATTAAAATTTACCATAATAAAAACTCCCCTAAATAAACTACTAGTTTAAGCTATATTTATAACTATTTTTATTATTTTTTGCTATATCAACGACTTTTACTCATATTGTTATTACTTTTATTTTATTAAATATTAAAAATGAGATTGTAAAAACAATGATTTTAATCAAAGTTTTAATACAATCTCATACTAAATATAAACATTAATTTATAGTTTCTTTACTAAAACATATCTTCTAAGACCGCCATATTTAAGCTTATCTTTTTTAATCTCATATCCTAGATTTTTAAATGTATTTACACTAAATTCATTATAAGGTGAAGCTGTAGCACACAATATCTCTACATTATCATCTAATGTAAATTTCTCTAATTCTTCACAAATTATCTTTTGAAGTCTATTGCCTCTATATTCTTCTTTAACTATAGTTGATTCTATTTGTGCAACCTTTAGCACATCATCACCTTTTAGATCTATATCATATGCATAATTAGACTTATCATAGCCTTTTTTAGTATAAACTCCCATTGCAATAAGTTCATTATCTTCAGTTATAACGCCAATTATTTTACCACTTTCTTTTAAAAGATCTTCGAATTCTTCTCTTTCTGTATCAGCATATAACTCTTTATTTTCTAATCCATCAATTATTATCTTTTGTAATTCCATTATTTTATCTAAATATGAAATATTTAATTTTTTTAATTCTACTTTAACCTGTTGATTATCTTTTCTTTTTATAATTAATGTTTTATTCATGCCTCTTCCTCCCTGCTTATATAGAAAATATCTTTAAATAACTATATTTATAATATTATATTTATCTTAAAATGAGTTAAAGGATGTCCTGTTTGAACATCCTTTAGCTTAACACCTTAAAACCTCTAATCTTAAATTAGATATTATTATCTTTTCATTGATTGAGCCATTCTTCTATAAGTATGTCTTATTCCTCTTATTGTTACTGATAATTTCATTATATTTTCAATTAATCCTTTGCCTAAATCTTATTTAAAAAATGCTATTTATTAAATTCATAAAGAATCCTGTATGTTCATTAAATATGTTTATACCTATTATTATAAGAATAATTCCACCTATAAGCTCTGCGTAATCTTTAAATAATCCACCTATCTTTTTACCTGCAATTACTCCAATAAAAC
>JAFNXG010000131.1 GCA_017383505.1 Clostridium sp. | reverse complement strand
TTAAAAATTTCATATAAACACCTCTAACAAAATATATTTAGTTTTTAGAATAATTATAATATAAAAATAAAATGTTGTACAATTTTTTAGGTTAAAAAATAATGAATAAAAAGTTAACCTTTTAAGTTATATTTTAATATAAAACTAATTAAGATATAACTATATTATTTTAGCAAAAATAAAATAAAGATAATAGTTGTATCAATAGAATAATAGTATAACCTAATGTAAACTTTAAATGTTTAGTTTTGTGTTTAAAAGTATATATTCCTAATATTCCTCCTAGGCTACCCCCTAAAATAGCTAAGCACATAAGAGTTTTTTCTCTTATTCTCCATTTATGAAGTTTAGCACGTTTTTTATCTATTCCTAAAAGTGTAAAAAGGAATAAATTAATAAAAATAATATAAATAAATATAAATTTCATAAATTCTCCTAAATAAAAAACACTGATAGAATTACTCAGTGTTTTATGTGAATTATTTTTCTTCGCCTCTAATTAGTCTTACTATATTACTTTTATGTCTCCAGAAAACTAAAAGACAAGTAAACAAAGTTGCATAAACATAATACTTATTATAACCCAATAAAAGAGTTGATAAGAATAATGTAACCGCAGCTATTAATGAACGAATAGAAACAATTTTTGTTACTAATTTTAATCCAAAGAAAACTGCAGCTGTAATTAAAAATGCTATAGGAACAACTATCATGAAAGCAGCAGCAGATGTAGCAACACCTTTTCCACCTTTAAACTTTAAGAAGATAGTATAGTTATGTCCTAAGATTGCAGCGATAGCTACTAATGATAAGCTTAAGCTTGCATTAGTATTTAGTATATCACCCCAGATTAAAATACGAGTTAAAAGAACAGGAATAATTGCTTTTAACATATCACAAATAGCTGTTATTTTTGAAAGTTTTTTGCCAGCAACTCTTTGAACGTTTGTGGCACCAATATTTCCACTTCCATATTCACGTACATCTTTGTTAAGCTTCTTTTTTACTAAAATATACCCACTAGGAATTGATCCCATAAGATATGAAAAAATAATTAATAGTGGTAACATATTTACCTCCTTAGTATATATCTTTACATAAATATAATATTTAAGAATGTTAAATTATGCAAGAATTATTTAAATTTTATAAACAATAAATAAAATTTAATATAAGTTTTTATAACAATAACATCTATATATACATATATTATAATATTAAAAAGATTATAAAGGAGTAAATAATGGTATGAATAGATGGGAGGAGGCTGTTATTATAGGGTTTATTACCTGTGATATTATTTTAGAAAACTTTTATGAGATTAAGAATTTTTATATATATTATTATAAAAATATAAAAAATAAAGCTAAAGAAATATTTAATGAGTTATTTAAGTAAATTTATAAAATTAGATAAAAAATGATAAACATAAAAGTTTGAGTATTAGGAAAGTATAAGTAGTATAACTTGTTAATAAAAATGTGTTATTAAGAAGATAGCTATATTTCTGTAGTGTAAATTTTCAAATAACAGAATTTAATTACAGTAAAATTATTTTTAAATATTAAGCTGAAAATATTAAAGATAATTAAAAGATATTGACAATTATAAATAAAATGTCGTATTCTGTAATGGTGTGAGAATCTAGCGATTTTTATAATTAGTATTAGATATATAAAAAAACATGAGGTGAAGTATCAATGGGAATAAGACTAGAGAACCTAGTTGTAAAATTTGGAGATTTTAAGGCACTTAATGAGGTTACGTTACAAATTCCGAAAGGAAAATTAGTATCATTATTAGGACCTTCAGGATCAGGGAAATCAACTACATTATTTACTATCTCAGGAATCCATAAAGCACATAGTGGAAAGATTTATTTTGGAGATAGAGATGTAACAGGATTAGAGCCAGAAGAATTAGGAATAGGATTGGTATTCCAAAATTATGCGCTTTATCCACATATGACTGTAAAAGAAAATATATTATTTCCTTTAAGAAATTTAAAGTGGGATAAGGAAGAAGCTGAAAAGAGAGCTATAGAAGTTGCTAAGATTGTAAAAATTGAAAGCCAATTAGATAAAAAGCCAGCTCAACTTTCAGGGGGACAACAACAAAGAGTTGCTATTGCAAGAGCATTAGCAAAGAAGCCAGATATTCTTCTTCTTGATGAACCTTTATCAAACTTAGATACAAAGTTAAGAGTTGAAACAAGACAAGAAATTAGAAGAATTCAAAAAGAAACAGGGGTTACTGCTATATTTGTAACTCATGACCAAGAAGAAGCAATGTGTATTTCAGATGAGATTGTATTAATGAAAGATGGTGCAATTCAACAAGTTTCATCACCAAGTGATATATATATGAATCCAGTAAATAAATTTGTTGCATCTTTTATAGGAAGTCCAGAAATGAATTTTGTTAATTTAGAATGTAATGATGGAAAAGGTGTTATAGATTCATTAAAAATAGATAACTTACCTAAGGATAAGTCTAAGGTTATTTTAGGTGTAAGAGCAGAAGATTTTGAGGTAGCAGAAGAAGGTTTAAGAACTAAGGTTATTACAGTAGAAATATTAGGTAGAGAAAGATTATTAACATTAGAGCATAAAGGTGCTACATATAAAATGTTAGTTGATAAAGAATTCTTTATTGACGAAGGTGCTGAACTAATTATTAAGCCAAAAACAGGTAAGAGCTATGTTTTTGACGCTGAAAGTGAGGAGTTCTTAACAAAATGCTAAAGAAGACAAATAAATTTAAAGGATATATTTATTTACTACCTGCACTTATAATACTTGCTGTTTTTGTATTTTATCCTATAATTAATACAATAATTTTTAGTTTTGATGAAACTAAAGCTAGTGGATTTGTTTTTGGGTTTGGGTCATATAAGTATTTATTTGAAGATAAAAGATTCCTACAATCATTATTAAACACTGTAATTTATGCGGCTGTAGTTCCTGCTTTATCAGTATTTATATCTTTATTATTAGCTAATGCTTTAGCTAATATAAAAAGTGAAAAAGTAAGGGGAATATTCCAAAGTATTTACTTTTTACCATATGTAACTTCATTAGTTGCTATAGGTATAGTGTGGTCTTGGTTATTTAACTCAGATTATGGAATAATTAACTTTTTATTAGGGAAGATAGGAATAGATCCTATTAATTGGCTTAATGATCCTAAGTATGCAATGATAGCACTTGTTATATTTGCTGTATGGAAGAGTTTAGCGTTTAATACTTTAATATTAACTACAGGTATTGCTTCAATAAATCCACAATACTATCAAGCAGCTAAAATCGATCAGGCTACAAATGGAACTATATTTAGAAAAATAACAGTTAAATTAGTTTCTCCAATGATAGTTTATACATATGTTATTAGTTTAATTGCTGCTTTTAAAGTTTATACAGAAGTTTATGTTCTATTTGGTGGACGTACACTAGATGGTGCAGTTTCTACTGTTGTTAGATATATAATTGATAGATTTTACGGAGATCAGGATTTCCCATTAGCATTTGCTGCATCAGTAGTTTTATTAATTATAATATTAACTGTTACTTTAGTACAAAAAACAGTTACTCGTAATAAGATTCATTACTAAGAGGTGTACAGATGAAAAATAAAAATAATTTTAAGGTAGCCATTAAATACTTCTTATTAGTAGTCTTTGCTTTAATAACGTTATTCCCATTTTATTGGATGATAGCTTCATCATTAAAGTCAAGCTTTGAAGTTATTCAAACACCACCTACAATGGTGCCAGATAAGTTTATGTGGAGTAACTTTAGTACAGCTTTATCAATGGCTCCTTTTGGAAGATATTTTATAAATACAATTGTAGTTACAGCGTTAAGTATAATTACTACAGTTATAGTTTCAATATTATCAGCATTTGCGTTCTCACATCTTGAATTTAAAGGTAGAGACTTTATATTTGCACTTTTCTTAGCATCAATGATGATACCAGGAGAAGTATTGATAGTAACTAATTTTAAAACTATATCACAATTAAAAATGATTGATACTTATTCAGCATTATTTGTTCCATATATGGCAAATGTTTTATACATATATATGCTTAGAGAGTTCTTCTTAAAGATTCCAAAGCAATTATATTATGCAGCAAAAGTAGATGGAGCAAGTGATTGGAAATTCTTATGGAGAATAGTAGTTCCAATGGCTAAACCATCAATTATTACAATTTGTATATTAGTAGGTATAAATTCATGGAATGCATTCTTATGGCCATTACTTGTTACAAATAGTGATAATATGAGATTACTTGCAAATGGTTTAACAGCTTTCCAATCCGATGTAGGAAATAGATATGATTTATTAATGGCAGCATCAACAATAATTACAATGCCAATAATCGCTGTTTATATATTCTTACATAAAAAGATTATGAATGGTATATCTATTGGGGGAACAAAAGGATAATCAAAATTATTAAGTTTATAGGAGAAGTTTTAATTAAAAGATGAAGTATTAATGCTTTGATTATTTATATAAAAGTTATTATTATAAATGCTTTAATTATGTGTATATGAAATTCAATACTTTATCTTTTAATAATCTTTTCTTAAAAAATATATATAAATTAGGTTTTAGAGGTGAAACGAATGAAAAAAAGATTATTAGCATCTTTAATGGCTGGAGCACTTGCTGTTACAGCATTAACAGGTTGCTCAAAAGGTGATTCTTCAAGTCAAGAAATCGTGACAGAATTACAAAACCCAGTTACAATTGAAATGTGGCACTATATGAATGGAAAACAAGCAGAAGCGTTACAAAGTATAATTGATGACTTCAATAGTTCAAATGAGTTAGGAATAACAGTAAAGGCTTCAGCACAAGGTAATATAGCGGATTTAAACAAAAAAGTTATAGCAGCTTCTCAATCAAATACTTTACCAGCTATAATAAATGTTTATCCAGATATTGCAACAGGTTTAATTGAACAAAATAAACTTGTAGATTTAGATGCTTATGTTAATAATGAAACTGTAGGAATGGCAGAAGATCTAAAAAATGATTTCGTTCCAGACTTCGTAAAAGAATTATCACAATGGGGAGAAAATAAAATTTATGGTTTCCCAATGACTAAATCAACAGAAGTTGTATATGTTAATAAAACTTTATTAGAGAAAATAGGATATACTGTTGATGATTTAAAAGATTTAACTTTTGAAAAATTAGCTGAAATATCTCAAAAATCAAAAGAACAATTAGGAATACCAGGATTTGGATTCGATTCAAGTTCTAATGCATTTATTTCTACTTTAAAAGAAGATGGATTAGATTTCGTTGAATTAGATGGAAAAATTAACGTTGTTAACGATTGGTCAAAAGAATTTATGCAATTCTTTAGAAATGAAGTTCAAAG
This sequence comes from Clostridium sp., assembly GCA_017383505.1. Taxonomy (GTDB): domain Bacteria; phylum Bacillota; class Clostridia; order Clostridiales; family Clostridiaceae; genus Clostridium. Next base: position 1,158 of record JAFNXG010000131.1, on the reverse strand, counting down.
TGGTGCTTTTAGAACAACAACTAGTGAAGAGAAATTCTTATCAGATCCATTCTCAAATCAAAGAGTATTAATGTATCAAGGTTCTTCAGCTGGATTTGCACATATAAATACTAATGGTGCTTTTGATATAGCTGTAGTAGAAGTTCCTTATTTTGAAGGAAAAGATAAAGCTGTAATTCAACAAGGTGCTTCTTTATTTGCAACTACAGATGTTTCACCAGAAGAGCAATATGCTGCATATGAATTTATGAAGTTTGCAACTAATACTGAAAACACTGCTAAATTTGCAACTGCTACTGGATATTTACCAGTTAGAAAATCTGCAGAAGACTCTACATTAGTTCAAGAATTAGTAGCAGATAGTAATTCTTTATATGGTAAGATTTATGAAGTAGCAAAAGATTCTTTACAATACGCTTACTTCAGTCCAGCAATAAATAATGCTCAATCAGCTAGAACTGTTGCTGATGAAAAGGTTCAAGCATATTTAAATGGACCTTCAGATGATGTTGACGCTATGTTAAATGAAATGGAATCTCAAGTTGAGACTTCAATAAGCCGTCAATAAGATATTAAAAATTATAAATTTATTTATGCCCTGCTTAGCCTTGCTAAGTAGGGGATTTTTTTATTGAATATTTAAATTTTATTTTTAGGAGGTATTAAAAATGAAAGAAAAATTAATGAAAAATATAATAAATAAAATTGAGGAGTATGATACTATAGCAATATATCGTCATGTTTTTCCAGATCCAGATTCTTATAGTTCTCAAACTGCATTAAAGAGTATTATTGAAAATACATATCCAAATAAAAAAGTAGTATTATTAGGAGAGCATTCAAAAAACCTAGAATATATAAATACTATGGATGATGAAATAGAGATAAATGAAGACTCATTAGCTATTATAGTAGATGTAGCCAATAAGGAAAGAGTTGATAACCAGTCATTTAATAATTGTGGTTATATAATTAAAATTGATCATCATAAGCCTTTTGATGCTCCATTTGAAAATCTAACATGGGTAGATACTAATTATTCTTCTTGTAGTGAAATGATTTTAGATTTATATTTAGCTAATAAAGATAAGTTGAATATAGATAAAAAAGGAAGACGTGCTTTATTTACAGGTATAATTGGAGATACAGGAAGATTTT
>JAFNXG010000130.1 GCA_017383505.1 Clostridium sp. | reverse complement strand
TAATATAATGAGCAATTTAAACAATCCTTATAATTGTTTGATATTAGGAAAAATATATAATTCTAATTATGATAACTATTTAATATATGGATTTTATGCCGACACTTCAACAAGTCCATATTATGGCTATATATATTTAGTAGATGGTGACTTAAATGAAATACAAATGATAACTGAATTTGCCAGTGGAACAAAATTATTTCCAATAACAGCATTAAATCAAGGAGAAGATAATAATCTATATGGTTTATCAATTACTGTCAATGACCCTAATCCTGTATCACGAGTATTGTTATTTAATAATATATTTTCAAGTGGTTTAATTAGTGGAAATTATGAAGCAATATTAAGAAATAGTTATATTGTGCCTCACAACTATAGTCAAAATCCGTATAGACAGAATAGAATAATAAAATCACCAGATGGAGCGGTTTATTATATAATATTACGTGATAACAGTAATTTTAAAGATAAAGTTATAAGATTTACTATAAATGTAGGAACAGAAAATGAATGGTTAGAAGTAGAAGTTCCTACATATTCAGCAGTAAGATTTGATGCAAAATTAGACAAATCATCAGGTGAAGAGGTTTTACGTTATTATACATTAAGTAGAGCAAATCCATCGGTTTATTATGATTATGAAATAAATGGAGAAGTTGTAACATTAAAAAAAAGTATTACTATACCATACTCAGTAAGTGCTGTATCATCACAAGTTTTTGTTAAAGATATTGATAATATATATATATATGCATTAAATAATTCATTAGGACTCGATTATATTTATAAAGTTAATGGAAATGGATTAAAAACAATATATGAAGTTCAAGAACAACAAAGCGAAACAGGGTATTATTTAACTACTATTACAATTTGTGAAATTAATAATGGTGTATTCTTCTTTGAAAATTATATTGATTATCCGCTCTATAAAGTGTCTATTGGTTATATTGCAAATGATGATTCGTACACAAAAAAACTTGTTGGAACTTATACAAGAGCAACTACAGTAAATCCTGTGTATGCTTATGTTGATTATTATTATAAAAGCAATTATAATTTAATTAATATGTATGCTCCTATGTATGATGAAACGCCTACAACTAAAAAAGTTAGTTTTGATTATAATTCTATCAATTATAATGGTGAAGGATATACAAATGTAAATTCATTAGTACCTAATAAAGCAAGATTATATGATAATAATAATAAAATGATTTTTGCTAGAAACTTGTATAATAAAGTTATAAATGCAAATACCACTATTTCAACTTTAAATATTCCAAATACTAACTTAAATAATATAATAATATATAATCAAAGTTTAATAGGAGAAACTAATTATGTATTAATGAATAATCAAGAAGAAATTACAAAAAACATTTATGAAAACTTAAACATTAATTTCTATGTTACCTTAAGAATGATTAATAATAATGATTCAAATAATCAAATATTTAATCAAAATGGGTCTAACAGAATAAATTCAAGCGTTTCTAGTGTAAAAGATTATAACAATGCAAAAGCAACAAAAATAAGAATAAATTATAGTGATAATACTACAAAAATAGTAAGTATAGAATTTTATCCAATACAAAATTATTACTATACTAAATTTAGTATATATATTGATAAATTGATATCAAGTATAGATTTTATATCTAATGATGAAGAAACAATTTACAATACTATAAGACCTAATTTTATAGTAGGCAAATATTATACAATAAACCAAAGTGTAAGAATAGATGAAAGAATACAAACTCAACCTGTATTGTATAATAACGAACAACTTTACTATAACAATGAAGAGGTTTATTATTAAGGAGGTAATTTATGGCAAAAAATTTAGTAAATGGAACAAATATTATAATTGAAGAAAATGGAGATAACATAAATTTAGAATTATCAAGCTCCTATTCAGATTTTTTAGACAATAAAATAAACAATGTTATTCAAAGCGGAACAAATAATAATCAAAATTATATAAAAGCAATTGATGGAACTATGATTTGTTATGGGAAGTCAAGCGATATTACTACAGCGGCAAATGCAGGTACGCAAGCAACAATTACATTACCCCAACAGTTTATTGATGCTAATTATGTAGTTACTGTTACACCAACATACCCAACGGCATATTGGGGAGAAGTATTATTTTCAACAATAGATTTTACAACAAGTTCATTTAAGATAAGTACTTGGAATAGTGGAAGTTATACTAATGCAAATCAAGTATTTAATTATATTGCTATAGGAAAATGGAAATAAAAGGAGGTAAAATATGAATAAAATAACATATGCAGATAAAGTAGCAATAAATGAAAATGTAGAAATACCAGATATTAATAAAGTAACTGACAATGATATGAATGAAATTAAAAATGTTGTAAATAATTTTATTTCGGGGGGTGATTATTTATCATTTGTGCCAACGTTGATGGATGCAACTATGACTTATTCAACACAATATGGTAAATACAAATATATAAACGATTCAACAGTTGTGGGAACTGTAGTTTTACGAGGAAATATTACTGCGATAAGTAGTCCCGCTTATGCAAGAATAAAATTTAATATTCCTAATGTTACTTCAAACAACTTGCAAGGCTGGGAGTCGTTTGGTACTATCCAAGAAGCTTCAGGGGGTACAGATGTAACCCCATATTGTGCAATTGTTGGTGCTAATGGTGAAGATATAACAATTGGATTGCAAAGAAATGGTGGAACTGCAGTTGCAAATTGGGTTGTTGCAAATGATATTTATATAAGGGTTGCATTTATAATAAATCTTGCAAATTAAAATGGTTTTTTGGGAAATTATTATTATATTACAACACACAAAACAACAAATTAATTAAAAAGAACAAAAAAAGTTCTTTTTTTATAAAAAAGTGTTGACAAACTAACAAATAAGTGTTACAATTAGAATGTACAGAAAGGTAGGAGAGAAAAATGAACGATTTAGAAAGCAAAAAGATGTTAGATATTATACATCAAAATCACAAAAAACAATTAGAAAAGAAAGTAACTGTTAAATCTTTAATTGATGTGGTAGGATTAGCAAAAGGCATTTTAACAATTTTATTGATTGTATTGTTTATTATTGCTTGTATAAATTTAACAAAACAAAAAAATGAAGCAGTAAATAATTGTATGAAAAATCATTCAAAAAATTATTGTGAAAGAATAGCGGGATAGGAGGTATTATGAAAGATATAATTTGTATGTTACATTGCTTGAAAGAAGATAAAGGTTTTAATATTGATGATGAACTTATAAAAAATTATATATTAGATAATATAGATATACTGGTAGAAGAAATATCAAAAGAAGTAAATTAGGAGGTATTATGTGGTTATTATATAAATTAGGTATATTAAAAGTGAAAAAAGAAATAATTAGTATAAATAATACAATAAATGAGATAGAAAAAGAATTAGATAAATTAAAATTTATGATAAACAATTAATTTGAAAAAAATAGTAAGTCGTGTTATAATTATCAAAGATAGGTCAGGTCTAGGTCGGGAAAGGATAAATTATGACACAACTTTTTTTGAATACAATTTTAACATTTTCAGTCAGTAGTGTTTTGGGGTATTGTTTAAATAGTATGAGAAATTATAAAAATAAATTAAATCAAAAAGAAGAAGAAGATAAAATTTTAAAAGATGCATTAATGACTATTTTACAAAATAATTTAACTAATACATATTATAAATACGCTTCTATTGAAGAAATACCAGATTATGTATATAAAAATTGGTTAAATTCAATGAAAATGTATGAAAATTTAGGTGGAAATGATTATTGCCATACATTAAAAAGAAAAATAGAAAATTGGAAAATTGTTACAACAGATATTTTAAAATAAAGGAGGTAAAATATGAAGTTAAAAGTAACAAAAGATTTATGTGAAATAAAAGAAAATGAAGTTTGGAACGTGGGAGATTATAATGTTCATACAGTTCAAGTAGAACTTAGTCCTGAATTTAATGGATTAGTAAATAAAGTAAGATATTTTGTTGAAGATAATAGTTATGATATGTTAATAACTGATAATGTCGCACAAGTACCATATGAAGCAACTGTAATGGAAGGAACTATTAAAATTGGTGTATATGGCTATGATGCAGATACTGATATATTAGTTCAGTCAACTTCACCAGTTAATAAATACATAGCAAGTGGAACGTATACAGGCGAGGCAGATAATACAGAACCATTGACTCCAACAGATAAAGAGCAAATGGAAAGTGCAATACAAAAAAATGCTGATGATATTATAGAACTACAAAATAATAAACAAAATGTATTAATTAGTGGTGAAAACATAAAAACAATTAATAATGAATCTATTTTAGGAAATGGAAATATTGAAATGGACGTAGGAAGTATTAATTATAATGATTTAGAAAACAAGCCTAAGATAAATAATGTTGAATTAAATGGAAATAAAAGTTTATCAGATTTAGGAATACAACCTTCAGGTAATTATGCTACAATGAATGATTTAACAGAAGAAAGTAGAGCAATATTTAATGAAATTGAAACTACATATTATAATAAAAATCAAACTAATAATTTATTAAATAATAAACAAAATACATTGATTAGTGGACAAAACATTAAAACTATAAATAGTGAATCTTTATTAGGTGAAGGAAATATAATTATTCAAGGTGGTGGAAGTTCTGATTATGAAGATTTAGAAAATAAGCCAAAAATAAACAACATAGAATTAACAGGAAATAAAACTTTAAATAATTTAGGAATACAGCCTGCTGGAAATTATGCTTTAGAAAGTGAAATTCCTACTAAAACAAGTGACTTAACTAATGATAGTGGATTTATTACTGGATATACAGAAACAGACCCAACAGTGCCAAGTCATGTAAAAAATATTACACAGGCTAATATTACAAGTTGGAATAATAAAAGTGATTTTAGTGGTGATTACAATGATTTATCTAATAAACCAACAATACCAACTGTACCAACTAAGGTAAGTGCATTTACAAATGACGTTGGATATTTAACAGAACATCAAGATGTATCTGGTAAGGTTGATAAGGAAACTGGTAAAGGGTTATCAACAAATGATTTTACTACTACATATAAAAATAATGTGGATAGCAATACAACTGCTAGACATACACACAGTAATAAATCAGTATTAGATGATATTAGTTCAACTGATATAACTAACTGGAACAATAAGTCTGATTTTAGTGGTTCATATAATGATTTAAGTAATAAACCAGCTATTCCTGTTAAAGATAATTATACAATAACTAATAATTTAAATAATCAACTACAAACTGTCGGAATAATAGAACAAAATGTAGGAAACATAATTAAGTATTGGGAAGGAACTCAATCTGAATATAATGCGATTAGTTCAAAGGATAACAATACAATTTATTATATAACAGATGCAGAAGAAAATTATGTTATAGATAATTCTTATGTTCATACAGATAACAATTATACAACATCTGAAAAAAATAAACTAAGCGGTATTGCAACAGGGGCAGAAGTAAATGTCCAAGCAAACTGGAATGAAAATAATAGTTCAAGTGATGCATATATACAAAATAAACCAACGATACCAACTGTAAATAACAGTACAATAACAATACAGATGAATGGTTCTACAGTAGATAATTTTACTACAAATGCCTCAAGTGGAAAAACGATTAATTTAGGAACTGTAATTACTTCACATCAAGATATAAGTGGAAAACTAAATACAAGTAAAGTAAAAAATGCAAATTCAACAACAGCAGGAGATGTATATGATGTTAGATATATAAATACAATGATAGGTGATGTGGAAACAATATTGACTGAATTAACTACTGGAAGTGGGGTGTAATATATGTCAATAGCAAGCAAATTAACAAAATTAGAAACAGATATAACAAATGCTTATAGTTCAATAAATACAAAAGGTGGAACAATACCTAATAATAAAAATACTGAAAATTTGCAAAATGCAATAAGTAGTATTCCTACGGGACCGTCTAATGTTTATATTTTTACATATACACTTAGTGCACATAATTCAGGTAATGTGGCACTAGGAACTTTACCTGATGATGTGTATTCGCATAGAAATGATGAAAATTTTACAGTTGTTTTAACAAATTTAACACCAACACAAATTGTACAATATGATGAATATAATATTATGACAACTAATAATTCAGACGTACCAAAAAATTCGACTTATCCAGTTTATGGAATCGGATGCCGTAAAACGGGTGCAACAGCAATGATAACATCTCAAGTTTATTATCCACCTAATTCTACAAATAACACAAATAGTTTAGGTGGCTTAGGGAAAATATGGATGAATGGAAAAGTTTTAACATATAAATCATATCAATATTTTTTAGGAGCAGGCACTTGGCAAATTACCATTACATGGTAAATGAGAAAGGATATATAATATGTTAATAAAAAAAAATAATAAATCTATAATATTAATTTTTAAAAATAAATTTTTAAAACTAAAAACAAACGAAAGTGTTACAACAAAAAAATTGATTACTAAAGACAATTTGATTTTTAAGACTAAGAATAATAATAATTTTATATTAAAGGAGAGTGAATAGAATGTCAGATTATCAAAGCGCATATACTGGACAAGAAATAGACAGTGCTATAGGTAAAGCAAATACAGCAATACAATCTAGTGATTTGGCAACAGTTGCGACAAGTGGTTCGTATAACGATTTAAGTAATAAACCTAATCTTAGTGAAAAAGAAAATGCATCTAATAAAGTAACTTCAATTTCGTCAAGCTCAACACATACACAGTACCCAAGCGCAAAAGCAGTTTATGACTTGTTTAATACAATAATAGATGGTGATGAGGTGAACTATTAATGGCTAAAGTTTTAACAAATAATCAAAATTATACTAATATAGCAAATGCAATAAGAAGCAAAAATGGTGAAAATACTCAATATAAGCCAAGTCAAATGGCATCTGCAATTAATAATATAAAAGCAACTGTAATAGAAAAATGGCATCAATGTCCTGGCGAACAGGCCACTTATAAAGGGGCGAGAAGATTTGTTAGTGATGAAGTTCAATACACTAATGATTATTCAACAACAAAGATTTTAGAGTATGCACCTTTAAATAGTAATGAAATAATAAATACTAAGCCACTTGCAAGTGCAACAATAGATGGGCAGGTATTCAAAAATGAAGAGCCTAATAAAGCAACTGCTTTTGAAACAACAAACGCAAGAGGAACTGTAATGCCATTAGATCCTTTAAGATGGTTTGACTGTACATTTATGGATGCAAATAATCCTAATTACCCATATTCTGATGTAACTGGTACAAAATATTCATTAGGACATAATTGTAGAGATTTAGGCGGTTGGAAATGCGATGGAGGAACAATTAAATATGGGAAACTTATTAGAAGTGGTCAAATAAATCCTCAAGATAAATCTTTAATGGTAGATACTGTAGGTGTAGGTTTAGAAGTAAATTTATTGCCACAACAACATCAATCATCTTTAAATCCTAATCCATGGAATATAGACAATTATAGAAATCCCACAACAACTGATTTTATGTATACAACATTAGATACAGGGACAGGGGCTTTATATAAACAATGGAAAGGTTATTTTCAAAGTATATTTACAGCAATAAGTCAAGGCAAGGGTGTGTTATTTCATTGTGGAGCTGGAGCAGATAAAACAGGAACAATGGCTGTTATGATTGAAGCAATATTAGGAGTATCACAAAGTGATATAGATAAAGATTATGAATTGACTGCATATTTCACAGGACTTAATTGGGGAACAGAAGGAGATTATAGTACTTTATTCCGTTCAAGATGTCACACAGTATATACAGATTATATTTCTAAAATAATGAAAGTCCCTTTATATGCGGATAATTTCCAAGATACAATAAGAGACCACGCAATATCATTTGTTTGTTCTTTGGGTTTTAGTTTAGAACAAATTAATGCGTTTCGTAATTCTGTTATTGAAGGAAATCCAGAACCAATAACTGCAAATCATGTTAATGCTATGGTACAGGCAATAATACCTGATGATAATGGTAATGTATTATCAAGTTGTGATTTAGCAAATTATTATTGGTCTTATAGCAATAATGGTGGTTATCAAAAATCTGTTTCTGCTAATGGTAGACATTGTACGGGATTTATACCAATAGAAGAAGGAGATACAGTTATATTAAGTGGTATTAATATGGCTACAATTGGAGCTAATGATACACAAACAAGATTATTACCATGGACAAGTGAGAAAAAAATAACTACTAAAGCAGAAGGAAATTATTTTGCAAATGCTAGTATCCTTGCGAGTAAACCTACAGAAATATATAACTCTAGTAACAGGATATATTTTACTAATCTAACATACGATAGTTCAAATAGATTAAAAAGTTTTAAAAATATTGATTCGCAATTAAAATATTTCACACTAAGTTATGTACCTATACAAGGAGAATTACCTTTTATAAAAATAATAAAGCTTGTTAATATAACTTCAAGTTTAACATATTGTAGTTTAAGTAATACTAATATTCAAACTGAAAAAAATGCAAGTTATTCTACGCGAATAATAGCAGACAATAATTATGCTGTAGATAATGAGAGTGTCATAGTAACAATGGGTGGAGTAAATATAACTTCAAGCGTATATAATGGAACAACAAATACTATAAATATTCCAAATGTAACTGGTGATATATCAATAACTGCATCGGGATATTCCACTCTTGTATATTATACTATAACTAATACGTTATCAAATTGCTCTACATCAAATAATACATCGCAAATATTATCAGGAGGTAGTTACTCTGCTAATTTAACAGTTGATACAGGATTTATACTTTCAAGTAGCAGTGTTACAGTAACAATGGGTGGAACAAATATTACGTCAAGCGTTTATTCAAATGGAACAATAAATATTGCAGAAGTTATAGGAAATGTTGTAATAACAGTATCACCACAAATATCGTATAGAGCTAATTCTCGTGTATCTTTAGGTTCAGGAACTCCTTATAAAATTGCATCATTAAGTGGTTGGTGCGCAACAGGTAGTGATAGCTATGGAAATATTAATGTTCAACAAGGAGACATCATCACAATAACAGGATTTAATTTTGGTAAATGTGTATTTGCAACGTTTAAATCAGACGGAACATATGTGGCAGGAGATAATTCACTTGACTTAAACAAAACAACTTCAGGAACTTTTGGTAGTGCAAGTATTTCAAGCAATGGAGTATTTAGCTATGAATTTACTTCTGGAGCATCAAGCGATATTGCACAACTTATAGTTAGTGGTCCATGTACAAATGGAGATAATTTATCAGTAACAAGAACTAGAATATAATAAACTTAGAATGAAAATTTATAAAAGAAAAGAGGAAAAAAATGTTTGACTGGAAAGATATAGGAATTAGATGTTTAAAAACGTTTATACAAGGTGTAGTTGCTTATTTAACAGTAAGTATATCAACTACCGACTTCACTGACAAAGAGGCTATAAAGGGCTTAATAATAGGCACAATAGCCTCTGGAGTTAGTGCTTTAATGAATATAATTAATAGTTTATTAAAAGGAGATGAAATAAATGGTTAAAATAGTTCAAGATTTAGTAAATGAGTCAAAATATAATACTCAATGTCCATATCACATGGTACCTGAGTATATTACAATTCATAATACTGCAAATGACGCTAGTGCTTTAAATGAAATTGCTTATATGAAAAGAAACAATTATAATTCATATCATTTTGCAGTTGATGATGTAGAAGCAAGACAAGGACTTCCACTTGATAGGAATAACTTTTCTTGTGGTGATGGTGCTAATGGTACTGGAAATAGAAAGTCTATTGCAATTGAAATATGCTATTCTAAAAGTGGTGGTGCTAGATATGTACAAGCAGAAGAGAACTGTGTACAATTAGTTGCTTATCTGCTTAAAAAATATGGACTTGGTGTTGATAGAGTAAAAAAACATCAAGATTGGTCAGGTAAATATTGCCCTCATCGTATTTTAGCAGAAAATAGATGGGAAACATTTAAAAACAGAATTAGAGTTGCTTTAAGCGGTGGAGAACCTTCACCAACACCTACACCAGACCCAGCACCAGCTAAATCATTTAAAGTTGGAGATAATGTAAGAATAAACACTGCAGGACATTTCCCATATTATATTGCTGATGATGTTCAAAAAATATTTGGATTATGGCAAGTAAGAGAAGATTTAAATGCAGGTGGAGAAGCAAGATTTGCATGGAGAGATAACGGTATCCCAGAAAAGTTTGTTGATATAGTAAATGCTAATGGGAAAAAAGTATGGAATAGTGATTTAATTCATATGAAAAAAGGTTATAAGTTTGTATTTAATAGATCATTTATAATCTCAAAAACTGCAACTGATAGTGGAACTAAATATTATCAATTAGATGCAGGAATTGGCGATAAATACAAATTTTGGGTAGTTGGAACATATTTGTATAAAGTATAGAAAATGTAAATTTGACATTTTCTTTTTAATATGTTAATATTTAATTGTGATGAACACATTACATCACTCAAATACCTTTCTAGTAATTTTAACATATAAATTACTAAATGTGTTGTGCATCTACAAATAAAGATGTAGAAGAACTTATTCATTTTAATGGGTAAGTTTTTTATTGATTTTTTTTAAATCTAATAATATAATGGAATTAATAATGGAGGGGTATTATGAGCAATTATATTATTAGATTGCTAAATGAAAGAAAAGACATAAAGAAAAAGATTGATAATATAAACAGGATTATCGAGAGTTCTCTAGGAAGCCGTGACTATTTTATTAGAAAACATAAATATTTTTGGAAAATATATGAATTGAATAAGCAATTAAAAATGATAAATAAAAAACTTAATTTTATTATGACTTTAAAGGCATACATGGAGGGAAAAAATGAAGAGCAAATTATCAAAAGCAACATCAATAAGTAATGAAGTTAGGCAAAAAGTGTGGGAACGAGACCAAATGGCTTGCATCTACTGCCATAGACGTGTTCCTGTAGAATGTGCCAACTCACATTTTGTAAAAAGAAGCCAATTAGGACTAGGCATAGAACAGAATGTTGTTACTGCCTGCCCTGATTGCCATTATAAGTACGATTTTGGGCGTAATCCTCGTCCAATGATAATTTATACTTGGAAGTATCTTTCGTCAAAATATGAGGGTTTAAAACGTGAAAATCTGGTATATAAGAAGTATTTTGATTAAGACAATTTTAAATAAATTGTTTTTTTGTAAAAAAAAGTATTGACATAGTAAAAAAAATTTTGTACAATGTAAAAGAAAGGAGGATAAATATGTGGTATTTTAAAACAGAAAAAAAAGATGAATTTTTAAAAGGAAGAAAAATATCATGGATTTCATATTTTACAGGAATGACACAAGGATATTTGAGTAGAATCTTAAATGGAAAAACAGGATGTAGCAGAGTTGTTGCTGTATGTCTTGGATTTATCGGTGGAACAGATAATTATTTATATTATTTTAAGAAAGGAGAATAAATTTGAAAAGAGAAAGTTTTATATTTTATAAAAGTTTCTATGAAAGTATAAAAGAACTTGATCCATTAGACCAAGTCCAAATATACGATGCAATATTTAAATATCAATTTGAAGCGGAAGAAATTGAATTGAAAGGTATTTGCAAAAGTATATTTACACTTATTATACCACAATTAGAAGCAAACAACAAAAGATACTTAAATGGATTAAAAGGTGGAGCACCTAAAGGAAACCGAAATGCAACCAAAAAACAACCAAAAAACAACCTAGAATTAACCAAAAAACAACCTAATGTAAATGATAATG
>JAFNXG010000129.1 GCA_017383505.1 Clostridium sp. | reverse complement strand
TTTACAGTTAAGAATAGAACAGAATTAAAATCACATATATCATATAGTTTCAGGTTAACATATTTAGTAACAATACCAGCTGCTGTTGGATTAGCAATGTTAAGTAAAGAAGTTTATATAATGATTTATGGTAGTATTGAAGGATATCAATTATTAATGTATGGATCTATTGTTTTAGTTCTAATGTCTCTTTCAACTATACAAAATACTATACTTCAAGGAATAAGTAAGCTATATTTAGTATTAACTACGGCTTTTTTAAGTATTGTAATAAAGTTTGTTATAAATTATGTATTAGTTGGAATTAAAGATATTAATATATTAGGAGCAGTTTTTGCCAGCTTATTTGCATTTTTAATTCCTGTTATAATAAATCATAATAGATTAAGAAGAATATTTAAAATGAGAATTCCTATAATAAAGTTAGCTATAGCTCCGCTTATAGCATCTTGTATTATGGCATTAAGTATATACTTATGTAGACTTCCTATAAATAGAATTATGAACATAGTTCAGGGGGGGAGACTTGTAACTAGTTTAGTAGCGTTATTATTAATAGCTATTGGTGGAATAGTATACTTTATTGTTATGATTTTTATTGGTGGAATAAAAAAGAAAGATTTAGATATGTTTTCTCCTAGATTATTCACTTTATTACCTAAATTTTTAAGAAGAAGTATGTAAAAAAATCCGTTATGAAAATAACGGATTTTTTAATTATATATAATAAAAATCTAATAATTTAATCTTCATCAAGGCCAAAACCACTAAGATAAGCAAAAATACCAAAAGTTAAAACTATAATTATAATATTTTTACTAATAAATAATCCATCTAAGAGCCTTTTTGTAAATAGGTTAAGCATTAAATAAATTAATATTCCAGTTAATCCAAATATAATAATATTAAATAAAGATAAATTTAGTTCTATATGCTTATTTACTTCATGTAAATTTATTACTAATCCTAAAGTTGAGGTAATAAATATTGTTATTACGTAAGAAAATATATTTATACTAGGAATAGCTGTAAAAATATAAAGACATAGTATTTCAGTTATAGAGATAATTATAGAATTTCTTAAAATAATACTTTGTCTATTTAATCCATTTAATATACCAAACATAGTATTAGATACAAAGAAAATAGGAGCTGATAATGAAGCCAGTCTAATATATAGCCCTAAATCATCTCTCTTATAGAACATTTGACCTAGAGAATCAGGAATAAGCTGACAGATAACAGTAGTAGCCATACCTAGTAAAAAAGCAATTTTTAAAACAGTTTTTATTCTAACAGAAGCATTGTAATAATCGCTATTATTCATACTTTGAGATAAATCTGGAATTAACAAAGTGTTTATAGAGTTAACTACTATAAGAGGAAAAGCTACAATTGTCAATGCCATTCCATTAAACCTACCTATTAAATTTAATGCTGAATTATAATCTAATCCAGAAGCAACAAGCTGTCTAGGAACAATTAATGTAGATATAGTAGAAAATGCATTTCCAAGAAAGCCATTTAAGCAAAGTGGTAAAGAGATTATAAATACATTGAATAAAAGTTGAGCTTTACTTTCTGTTTTTTCATAACTAGGAGGTATACGATTTACTGTATATCTATAATAACCATAAAGTAAAAGCAAACTTTGAAGTTCACCCAAAGCAAGAGAAACATAAGCTAATGTAACTATAGAGGCTAATGTCTTTGCATGAAAAATCCATATTAAAAGAGTTATAGTAATGATTCTCATAGCTTTTTCAAGTATATCTATAATTGCAGGTAATTTTATTTTAGAAGAACCATAAAAGAATCCTTTTAAAATGTTCGAAAGAGATATAAAAACCATTGCTGGACAGGTTACTTTTATAGCATTTAATGTTCGAGGATCCTTAATTCCGTAATTGCTTATGTATGGGGCAAGAAAGAATACTATTAAGCCTATAGCAAGTGACCAAATTATATTAAAAGCAGCAACAGAGCGAATAGTCTTAAATAAATTATTATATTCACCTTTAGATTCATAAATAGCAGCACGTTGAGATATAGCAGCTACTATTCCTGCAGTCATTAAACAAATGAAAAGATTATAAATAGGCATTACCAAGCCATAAAGCGCTACGCCTTCAGGTCCAGCGATATCGGCTAAATAAATCGAAAAAATAAAACCTAATATTCCAGTTGTAATGTTAGATGCTGTAAGAAAAAATGAATTTTTAAAAAAGTTATCTTGTTCCAAAATAAGTTGCCTCCTTAAGTAAAGTTTATACTTATACCAAAATGCATAATTACGTTCAAGTTATAAATTAAAGGTAAGTAAAAAATTATTGTAAATATATAGCTAATATACACTAATACTTATTCGAGAAAACAAAATAATATGATATAAGTATTTATTATTTAATATTAGGTAATATTTTATTGTATAGAAAATATAAATAAATATATAGGGAGGGGAGAGGAATGTTGAGATTTTTAAAGTTTTTAGTTCTTTCAGTTATAATAGTAACGTTATCTTTTGTAATTTATAAATTTAGTAATAGATATGATTTAAATATTATGTATAATAATATAGATTGGTCAATAAATACTAAAGCTTTAAAAGGAGCTACAGCATTTGATTTTGATAAAGATAACAATTTATACATAGCATTTAGTAATATAATTAAGGTTATAAATAATGATAATAAAGAAGATGTCTTAATAAATGATAAATATTTAAATATTTATGATATAGAGTGTTATAATGATAATATTATAATTGCAACTGATAATAGGATTCTTTTATATAGTTTAAAAGATAAAAAATATAAAGAGCTAGTTACGGAGCTTCCTAATAATGGTATAAATTATAAGACTAATATACTTTTAGATAAAAATGATTTATATATAAGTATAGGGTCTAATACTAATTCTGGAGTTGTTGATGAGGAAAATAAAAATGAAGATAAGGCATCTTTTGAGTGGAAATCAACAGGTATAGGATATAATAATAATTATGCATTTACTAAATTTGGACAAGTAGTTAGTGTTGGAGAAAAAATTAAAGAAAGTATTAAGAGTAATGCAAGTATTCTGAAATATGATTTAATAAATAACAATTTTACAACTTATGCTACAGGAGTTAGAAATGTTAAAGGATTTTCAGTAGATAGTACAGGTAAGATAACAGCTATAATTGGGGGAATAGAGGATTACGGTGTAAGGCCAGTAAAGGATGATGTAGATTATATATATGATATAAAAGAGAAGGTGTGGTATGGATGGCCAGATTTTAGTGGGGGAGATCCAATTACGTCTCCAAGATTTTCAGATGGTAATAATAAGCTTTCATTTGTTATATCTAATCATCCAACAGAAGTTACTTTAGGTCCTAGATATCAACATAATAAAATATCATCTTTATGTGGGTTAGCCATTGATTATGAAGGAAAATGTTTTCCTAAGGATACTGTAATATTTGCTGATAACATAGATAACTATATATATGTATTAACAGACAGAGATACAGCAAAAGCCATAGTATCCTTAGATAAGGATAGTTATGTAGAAAAAATAAAATATCAAAATGGGAATATATATATTTTAGATAGTAAAGTTGGATGTTTATATAAAATAGGAGGAACAAAAAAAGAAAGTATATTTAATCTTCCTAATGTTATTTGGATATTTATTATAACTTTTATGATAATATTAATGTTGGCATTACTATATAAATATAAAAAGATGACAGAAAATAAAATTAAATAAATTTTAAAAGTATTTTGGGATAAACTCTCAAAATATTTTTTTTGCAATAATATATATAGATAATGTAATATAGTTGGGTAGGGTTAAGTACCACTAATTTAAAATATAATAAAAATTGCAAGATAATAGAAATAATTTACATAATTATATAAAGTTAATAGTAAAATTAATAATAAATGTAAATTATAAGGAGTGGTATTATGGGTAAAACAATAATTTTAAATTTAAGTGGTATAAAATTAAATGGAGATATACTAGATGTTGGAGAAAGTTACGGAGTTATATATAATATTTCAAAAGATGCTATAGATGAAGTATGTGTAGATTTGTTAGAAGGATCAATTGATGAAAATAAGATTGATGGAGAGTATGATATATGTACAGTGTTTTTTTATTTAAGTAGTATATGGAGAGATTCAAACAGAATTAATTTGATTAAAGAGGTAAGCAAATTAGTTAAAGCTGGTGGAGAAATATATATATGGGATATAAATAAAGAGATTGGAGAAATATCAAACAATAAAGTTATGTCAGTACTACCATCTGGAAAGATAAAAGAATTTGAATTTAAAAATCTAAATCCACTTTCAAAATCTAATATAGATGATACAAAGAAAATGTTAGAAAATATATATAGTATATCTGAAGAAAAAGTTTGGGAAGATATTTTCTTTATTAGAGGTAAAAAAATAAAATAGAAAAGGAAAGGAAAAATTATGAAAGTATTATTAACAGCTATAAACTCAAAATTTGTTCATAGCAACTTAGCAGTTAGATATTTAAAAGCGTTCACGGAGGATATGGATTATGAATGCAAAATAAGAGAATTTTCTATAAATGATAGAGATGAAAAAGTATTAGAAGAAATCATAAAAGAGAAACCTAATGTAGTTGCATTTTCTACTTATATCTGGAACATAGATATGGTAAAGAGATTATCAAATTTAATAAAATTAATAGATAATAATATAAAAATAGTTTATGGTGGTCCAGAAGTATCTTATGATAGTTTAAATATATTAAAGGAAATGCCAGGAGACTATATAATCCAAGGCGAAGGAGAAAAAACATATAGAGAGTTTATTGAATATTTATTAGAACAAAGAGATATTAGAGATATTAGAGGATTATACTTTAAGGAAAATGGTGAAGTAATAGGCAATGGAAATAGACCATTAATGAATATGGAAGAGATAGTATTTCCATATAAAGAAGATGAAAATCTAGACAATAAGATAGTGTATTATGAAGCTTCAAGAGGATGCCCGTTTAATTGTAAGTACTGTCTTTCTTCTACAACACATGGGGTAAGATTCTTAAATATAGAAAGGGTTAAAAAGGAGTTACAATACTTTATAGATAAAAAGGTTAGATTAGTTAAATTTGTAGATAGAACTTTTAATTGTAATTTTAAATTTTCAATGGCTATATGGGAATTTTTAATTAATGCCGATACAAAGACTCAATTTCATTTTGAAATATCAGCAGATATATTAAAGCCACAAGAATTAGAATTATTAAGAAAAGCTCCTAAAGATAGATTCCAGTTTGAAGTAGGAGTACAAACAACTAATGATGATGTTTTAAGTAGAATAAATAGATTTGTTAACTTTAGTGATATAAAAGAAAAGGTAATTGAATTACTAGAAATAAAGAATATAAAGCAACATTTAGATTTAATAGCAGGCTTACCAGGAGAAGATTTAGTATCATTTAAAAAATCATTCAATGATGTTTATAGTATAGGCCCAGAAGAGATACAATTAGGATTTTTAAAACTACTTAGAGGATCTTCTATGAGAGAAGAAGCAGAAGAGTATGGAATGAAATATTCTCCATATCCACCATATGAAATATTACAAACAAAAGATGTATCATATGATGAACTTTTATTACTAAAAAAAGTTGAGAGTATGGTGGATAAATATTATAACTCACAAAAATTTAATAATATAATAAAGTTTTTAATAAACAGCTTTGAAACTCCATATGATTTTTATTTAGAGTTAGGAAATTACTTTGACAAAAAAGGATACTTTGACAGAAATATAGGTAATAGTGAATATTATAAAGTTTTCCTAGATTTCAATGAGGATATAACAAAGTTAGATAATGAAGCTTTACGTGACATAATAAAGTATGATTACTTAACATTTAACAAAAGAAGAGGAATGCCAGATTTCCTTGGAAAAGGTATAGAAAAGATTGAAGAAAATGAAATCAAAGATATGCTTAGGGAAGAATATTCATTTAGAGAGTACTATATTGAAAGTTTTAGTATAAATATAAATGATTTTTTATTAGATGGTAGTATAAATAAGGAAAAAAGATATTTTATATGCTCATATGATGGAGAAATGAAAGATATAACTTCAAAGATTATTTTCAAATAAATTATAAAAATATAATAAAAAAACTTGGGTTTTTACATATTTAGCTAATGGTTGGTAAAATTAAGGAAAATAAGTAACATTCAAGGATTGTTAATAAAAAAAAGTTGAAAATTTGCAAAAAGAGTGTATAATTAAATAAGAGATAAAAAGTAATTAATACTACATAAAGTATTAATGTTTATATTATCTAACTTGTAGATAGTAAAGGTGGTGAGACTTTGGCATTAGAGGCAATTAATGAGATAAGAGAAGCTGAGAAAAAAGCAGAAACAATAGTTTTAGATGCTAAGCAAAAAGCAAAAGAAATTATTGCTAATGCAGCTAAAGAAGCAGATATTAAATATGATGAAATAATAAATGATGCTAAAACAAAGGCTAATTATTTATTAAATGCAGCTTTAGAAGAAGGCAATAGCAATGCACAACCTATTTTAGAAATGGGAGAAAAGGACATAGATGTTATACGTAATATGTCTCAAGAAGTAAAAGATAATGCTATTAATATAGTTGTTGAGAGGATAGTGAAGATTCATGGCAATAGTTAAGATGAACAAATTCACTTTGCTAACATTTGAATCTAAGAAAGAAAAGCTTCTTCATAGACTACAAGGATTTTCAAATGTAGAGTTTATAAACCTACAAGATGAAAATATAATAGAAAATAATGAAGCATTTCAATCACTTTCTAAAGATGAAGTAGATTCAAACATAGCAAAGTATGAAGAAGATTTATCAAAGGCTAAAATGACTTTAGACTTTTTAACTAGCTATATGCCTAAAAAGTCAGGATTAAAAGCATTAGAGGATGACAAGGAGAACTTAACTATTGATGAGTTAGAAGAAGCAGTTAAAAATATTAACTGGGATGAAATCTACGTTAAAGTTAAGGAAAAGGAAGATGAGCTTCACAGTATAGAAAGTAAAATTACTAAACTAGAAGGTGAAATTGAAGTTTTAACTCCATGGCAAGCCTTAGATATTTCTTTTGAAGCTCTAAATGAGCTAGAGACAGTATCAAGTTTTGTAGGAAGTATTTCAAAGCAATATGAAGAGCAACTTACAGAAGCTTTAGGTACTGAGTATGTTGAAATTATTTCAAGAGGAAATAATGATACAAACATTTTAGTTGTGTCTTTAAATGAAAGACGTGATGAAGTGTTAAATATTTTAAGAGGATTTGGATTTAGTTCATTTAAATCTGAGCTTAATGAAGTGCCAAAAGTGGCAATAACAAATTATGCTCATGAAATAGAAGAATTAAAATCAAAAACTTTCTTTGTAAAAGAAGAGGTAGCTTCTTTTGAAGAAGACTACAAGAAGATGAAGTTAGTTTATGATTATCTTATGAATGCAGTTTTAAGATATAAAGCATCTAATAACTTCTTAAGAACTACTAACACTGTTACAATCCAAGGATGGTGTGAGGTAGAAAAGAATGATGAATTACAAAAGATATGTAAAGAAGTTCTAAATGATGAGTATTATATATCATTTGAAGAGGTAAAAGAAGAAGAAGTAGAAGTAGTTCCAGTTAAATTAAAAAATGGATTACTTAGTAAAACTTTTGAATCAGTTACAGAAATGTATAGTTTACCTAAATATAATGAATTAGATCCTACTCCATTATTAGTACCATTCTACTTAATATTCTTTGGTATGATGGTTGCTGACGTTGGTTATGGACTAACAATGTTTGCAGTAGCATTTTGTGCAATGAAGTTCTTAAAATTAGATAAGAAAAATCAAGATTTTGCAAGATTCTTCTTATACTTAAGTATACCAACTACAATTATAGGGTTAATTTACGGCTCATTCTTTGGTGATGCAGTAAAAATACCAGGACTTATAAGCCCAACAGAAGATGTTAATACTCTTTTAGTTGCATCATTAGTATTTGGTGTTGTTCAAATATTCTTTGGTTTAGGTATTAAAGCATATGCGCTTATAAAATCTGGAAAGCCAAAAGATGCACTTTATGATTCAGGTTCATGGCTTATTACTTTAATATCAATTGGTTTACTAGCTGGTTCAATGATGTTAGGTTGGTCACCAATAATTAAGTATATTTCAATAGCTGGTATGGCAGTTGGTATGATAATAATTGTATTAACTGGCGGTAGAGCTGAAAAAACAAAGGGCGCTCAAATTGGACAAGGTTTATATGCTTTATATGGAATTACTGGTTACATCGGAGACTTAGTTTCATATACAAGACTTATGGCACTAGGATTAGCAGGTGGATGTATTGCTTCAGCATTAAACTTATTAATGCAATCATTAACTGGATTCTGGGTGATATTAATACCAGTAGTATTTATATTAGCTCACGTATTCAACTTATTACTTTCATTATTAGGAGCATACGTTCATACAGCAAGATTACAATACGTAGAATATTTCTCAAAATTCTATGAAGGTGGAGGAAAAGCATTCACTCCATTCAAAGCATCAGAAAAATATATGAATTTAAAGGAAAATTAGGAGGATTTTAAAAATGAATACATGGATACAATTTTTTATAGAAAATAACGGTGGTTTAATATTTGCAGCATTAGGTGTTGCTTTAGCAGTTGGTTTATCAGGTATAGGTTCAGCTAAAGGTGTTGGATTAGTAGGGGAAGCAGCTTCAGGATTAGTTACAGAAGAGCCAGAAAAGTTCGGTAAAGCGTTAGTATTAGAATTATTACCAGGTACACAAGGTTTATACGGTTTCGTTGTTGGTTTCGTTGCTTACACTAAGATGTCTTCAGGAATGTCTTTAGAGCAAGGTTTATACTTAATAGGTGCTTGTTTACCAATCGCTTTAGCTGGTTTATTCTCAGGTATAGCTCAAGGTAGAGTTGCTGCTTCAGGTATTCAAATATTAGCTAAGAGACCAGAACACAACACTAAAGGTATCATCTTAGCTGCGATGGTTGAAACTTATGCATTATTAGGATTCGTTATATCATTCATGTTAGTAAGCGTTGCAATGTAGTTAATACATTACAATAAATACTTAGCATCAATATAAGATTGGAGATAGAAATTATGTCAAATATTAAGAATATAACTTCTAAAATCCTTAAGGACGCAGAAGCTGGAAAGGAAAATATCTTAGCTGCTGCTGAAGAAGAAAAGAGCAAAGTTCTTTCTAAAAAAGTAAGCAGTGCAAATGAGATTGCTAAAGAAATTTTAGAAAAAGCTGAAGTTGAAGCTAAATCTAAAAAAGAAAGAGTAATTTCTAGCGCTAAATTAAAAGTTAGAAATAACAAATTAGCTGCTAAGCAAGAAATTATAAATGAAGTTTTTGAAAAGAGTATAGATAAATTAACTACTTTATCTAAAGAAGAATTCTTAAGCTTTTTAGAAAATACAATTTCTTCAATGAATTTAACAGGTAGACAAACTTTAATTTTAAATAAAGAAGGATTAAAATTTGTTGATTCAGCATTCATTGATAAGTTAAATAAAAAGATAAATGCAGAAATAACTTTAAGTGAAACAGCAGGTAACTTTAAAGGTGGTTTCATTTTAGAAAATAACGGCATAGAAATAAATAGCACTTATGAAGCTTTAGTAAGCTCATTAAGAGATGAGTTAGAGTTTGAAGTAGCAAAGGTGTTATTTAATTAAGGAGGGGCAGTATGGATGTAATGCAATTTACTCAAGCTCTCTCAAGAATTTGGGTATTGGAAACAAGACTCCTTGATAAAGCCAAAGTGGAAAGAATGCTAGAAGCTAATTCTGCTGATGAGGTTTTAAAAATACTTGGGGAAACTGAGTATGCAAATATAATGGGCAACATAAAAAGAGCAAGTGATTATGAAGAAATTCTAAGCACAGAGCTTAAAAGAGTTTATAAATTAGTTTATGAACTATGTCCAGTAAAAGAAATCGTAGATTTAATGAGTACTAAATATAAATATCATAACATTAAGGTATTATTAAAAGGGAAGTTCTTACAAAAGGATTTCTCAAGTATGTTAATAGATTTAGGAAAACAAGATTTAGGCGATTTAAAGAGAAAAATAGATACAGATAACTTTAGAGATTTAAAAGGAAATGTTGAAAAAGCAGTTCTAGAAGTAATAGCTGATTTCGAAGCAAATAAAGATCCTCAAAATATTGATATTATTGTAGATAGATATATGTTTAAAGAATTAGCAGAAATAAAGAAATCTTTAAATTACAAATTTACAGACAAGCTTGTAAATGCAATTATTGACTCTACAAATGTTAGAACTTTACTAAGAATTAAAAAGCAAGGTAAAGGAAGAGAGTTTGCTTCAGAAGTTTTAGTTAGTGGAGGATCTATAAGTAAAGATACTTTAGTATCTATATTAAATGAAACTCCGGAGAATATTATTTCAAAATTAAGCACTAGCGTATATTCTGATTTAATAAAGGAAGGTATTGAAGGATACATAACTACAAATTCAGCAAATCTTTTAGAGAAATTAAGTGATAATTATATTATGGATCTTATGAAAACTGGTAAACTAGTAACATTTGGACCAGAAAGAATATTATCATATATTTATGCTAAGGAAACAGAAATTAAAATAATAAGAATTATTATGGTAGGAAAGCTTAATAATATTGCTGAGGAAGTAATCAGAGAAAGGCTGCGTGATATTTATGTATAAGAAAATCGGTGTAGTTGGTGATAAAGACTC
>JAFNXG010000128.1 GCA_017383505.1 Clostridium sp. | reverse complement strand
GTATTACTACATCTGCCGAAGTTAGGTTAAGTCCTGTACCTCCAGCTTTTAATGAAATTAAGAATATCTTTACTTTATCCGAAGAATTAAATTCATTTACTAGCTGAACTCTTTCTGATGCCTTTGTTGAGCCATCTAAATAAAAATATTCTATTCCTTGGGCTTCTAATATCCTTTTTATACTTTCTAATACTGACGTAAATTGTGAGAATAAAAGTATTTTATGCTCTTCTTTTATAAAATTCTCCACAAGTTCAAGTGTAACATCTATTTTACCACTTCCCCCTGTATAACCATCTACTAATATTGATGGATCTAGTGCAAGCTGTCTTAATTTTGTTAAATATGAGAATATAGTTATTTTATCTTTATTAAAATCTTTTTCTTTCATTTTTACCTTAATATCATCTACATAAGCTTTATATACTTTCTTTTGCTCATTTGTCATTTCAATTAAGAATCTTTTTTCTATTTTATCTGGAAGTTCACTCATTACATCATTTTTTAATCTTCTTAGTATAAATGGTTTAATAAGTTTCTTTAACTCTATAGTACCATTATTCCCTTTTATAAATTTATTTTGGAACTTTGTCTTTGAATATAAGTATCCCGGTAAAATATAATCAAATAATGACCATAGTTCTAATAAATTATTTTCTATAGGAGTACCTGTTAATGCAAATTTAACTTTTGCATTTAATTCTTTAACAACCTCACTACTTTGTGATAATGGATTCTTTATGTTTTGCCCTTCATCTATTATACAATAATCAAAATTTATATCTTCATAGACCTTATAATCATTTCTTAATGTTCCATATGTAGTTATTAATACATCTATATCTTTTAAGTCTTCTTTATTAAAACTTCTTTCTTCTTTATTACCGTGAATAATTTTTATTTTCATAGTTGGTGCAAATTTTTCAAACTCACTTCTCCAATTATATATTAAGGATGTTGGAGTAATTATTATACTCTTTTTATTTTTTTCTGATAAAAGAAATGTAATAGTCTGTATTGTTTTACCTAATCCCATTTCATCAGCTAATATTCCACCAAATTCATAGTGGCTTAATGTCTTAAACCACTTATATCCTGTTAATTGATAATCTCTCAATGTGGCCTTTAACTCTTTTGGAACATTATAATCTATTTCATCAACATTCTCTATTTTATTTGCAATATGTTCTACAATATTATTACCTTCGATGAATAATAAATTATTATCTTTTATACATTCATTAAAAAATACTGATTTACTTTTATGAACTTGAATTTTATTAGATTTAATATCAGACTCATCATTAAGATTATCAATAAGATTTAATATTTTTCTTACCTCTTCATCTCTAAAATCAATAAAGCTTTCATCTTTTAACTTGAAAAACTTTCTATTTTCTTTAAAGGCCTGCATTATCTTTTTATATTCATCTTTATCTACACCCTCTATGCTAAATGTAAAGTCTAAGTAATTACCCTTACCTTCAGAAATAGATGCATTTATAGATGTACTACCATAAATTTTTCTATCTTTAAATCTATCTGAATAAAATACCGTTGATACTTCCCTAAGCTCACTTAACCCTCCTGAAAGTATTTCAAATAACTTTTCATCTCCTCCATTAAAAATAAATTTTTCATTATTTCTATAAAACGAAAATTTATTTAATTTATTTTCTATTTGCTCTTCCATATTTAAATTTCTAATAACATATTCATTATCATTAGGTCCCTTTAAAATATTAAAGCTTACATCTCCATAAATAGCTTTTACTTGTGCCCAAGTTTTATTTCTTTCTCTATCAAAATAAATCTCTAGTTTTAAATCTTCTTTTATTATATTTTTATTTAACTCATTATCAATATGTATATCATTACTTATAGACTCTAATAAAGGTATTACTTTATTTACTACTTCTTGCTTGTTTTTATTTTTAAAAGAAATATAATTTTCCTGACTTAATATATTATTTATAATCCTGTAATACTTTACTTGTTTTATACTAGGAATATATATTTTGTTATTATATAAATAAATATCATTTTTATAGCTCATTGATTTTGGCAATTCTGTAGGTGATGATAATATTATCTCATTATTTTCTTCTTTAAGTTCAAATTTAATCGGCAGATCTTCTTTTAATATTTTAACTTCATTAGTATTTTCATCAATTGTTAAAAATATAGTTTTATCTTGTATATTATATAAAAATCTCTTTATTGCACTTTCTGGAATAAATAAAGTTTTACTTCCTCCAAAAACTGCATTAGTAATTCGTTGTGCCGAATAATCTTTTGCAAATGCTTTTGTTAAAGATACATATTCTTCAATGAAATTTAAAATAGATTCATCAGACTCTGAAAAATAATGTATATTAGGATCGTATTTAAACTCTTTTCCATAATATACAATTCTATTATTTCTTCTTGCATTACTTAATTCAGCTATATTTTTAACTACATAGTATTTTTTTAATCCAACTTTTAAGTCTAATTCATAAAAATACTCATATTTATTTAAATTCTTTTTAGTAAGTTTTATTTGTAGATTAACCTTTTCTTTTTTATGACTTATAATGTTGTCTATTTCTTTTAAAACAACCTCTGAATAATCTACTTCTTTTTCATTGTTAACTTCTATATTGTAATTATTCTCTTTTATTTTTCTCTTTTTTTCAACAGCTTCTTCAAATTTATAAAATGTTGCACCTATGTGCTTACATATGTAGGTTGAATTAAAATCACAATTGCTTTCGAAATCATTACAATTACATTCTGTATAAATTAATTCATTATTTTTTATGTCAAAAGATAAATTGGTATTATAAATACTTATATCACTTTGAGACATTACTTTTCCATAAATATCTAATGATCCATATTCTTTATCTACTAAAGATTTAACATCTAATACCAATCCTTCTTCATAACATCTCATTCCTTTATGTAGGCGATTATTTACATCTCTTTTTATTACTAAAGTATTTAACTGTGCCGTATTCAACTTTCCCACCTCATTAAATGAAACTATATAATCTTATTATTAATATTTAATTATTTATTAAACATCAATAAACGCACTAATAAATATTTTACCACAATATTTACCTATCTTATAACAAATATAAAAAAATAATCTACTGAATTAATATATTCAATAGATTATTTTAAAAACTATAATATTTCTTTATATTGATCTTCTTTAAATCCAACTAATACTCTATCTTCGCTTATTAATATTGGCCTTTTAACAAGTTTTCCATCTGTAGACAGTAATTTTATCATTTCATCTTTAGACATATTTTTAATTTTGTCTTTTAAATTCATCTCTCTATATAGGACACCTGAAGTATTGAAGAATTTTTTCACCTCTAATCCACTTAAATCTATCCACTTTTCTAATTCTTCAACTGTTGGATTGTTTATAGTTATATCTCTATCATCAAAATCTATATTATTTTCTTGCAAGAATTTTTTAGCTTTTCTACATGTAGTACATTTAGGATATTGTAAAAATAATTTTTTCATAAATATCTCCTTTTAGATTATTTTTTTTAATTTTATCATAATTATTAACTAATAGTAAATATTATAATTAAAACTTTTATTTCTTATCTACTACTGATTTATTTTTTTGTATATAATAAATACAATACTATAATTAAAAGGAGGTATTATTATGAATGACTTGCATTCTATTAATGATAACTTTAATTATTTGATTAATAATAGAGATTTTTTATCAGCTGAAAATTTATTAAAATCATACCCTAGCAAAAATGCCCATTATCATTTTCTTTATAGCTTATTATTAGAGAAAAGGTCATGGTTTGATGCTTCTTTAGAGCATCTAAAAACAGCTATTGCATTAGATCCTAATAATTATCTATATAAGGAAAGCTTAATTAGCCTTATGAGAAGACATAAACATTATTCAGATGATTATTATAATAATAGCTATAGAAGACGTAGTAATGGTTGTGCTTGTTGCTGTTGCGATGACTGTTGCTGCTGTGATGACTGTTGCTGCGATTGTGGCAATTTTAGCTGTTTAGATTTAATATGCTTAGATCAATGTTGCGAATGTATGGGTGGAGATTTAATTGATTGTATCTAATTGTGAAGCACTTATTTATATTCCACTGAATATATTATAATAATTCAACAATCTTTTTTGAGGAGATTTATTTATGAACCCTTACAAAGTACTCGGCATAAGACCAAATGCTTCATTAGATGAAATAAAAGATGCTTATGAGTCACTAGCAAACACTTATAATACTAATGAATTTAATGGTTCTCCTGAGGAATTTTTAGCAGAAGATAAACTTTCAGAAATAAATGAAGCTTATACCTTTTTAGTTAATGATCTAAAATATAAAGATATTAGAACTCTAATTGAAAATAAACAATTTTTATCAGCTGAAACAGAACTTAATCTTCTTGGTGATAAAAACTCACCTGAATGGAATTATTTAAAAGGTTTTGTACTTTTAAAAAAAGGTTGGTTTCAAGCCGGAGTAACTCATCTAAAAGCAGCTGCTGAATTAAATCCTTCTAACTCAGAGTATCAAGAAGCTTTAATGGTAATTGCAAAAAAAGTTAAACAAATGAAAGTAAATTATGCTAAAGCTACTAGATATAATAGTGCTAATAGTAGCAATAATAGTATGTGTGGTGGCAGTGGCCAATCAAATAATATGTGTGGCGGCTCCGGATCCGGTGGTGGAGGAATAGATCCCAATATTTTAAATCTGCTTATGAATAGTGCTGGTAATCCAATGGGAGCTAATCCTATGGCTGGTAATCCTATGAGCAATACCTCTCCTAACACAGGTACACCTAATACTGGAATGAATTCTTCAGATTTTGGTGGAAACTCTAACCCTATGAGTAATCTTGGTAACATGATGGGCGGAATGGGAAGTAACCCTATGAGCAATCTTGGTAACATGATGGGTGGAATGGGAAGTAACCCTATGAGTAGTCTTGGTAACATGATGGGCGGAATGGGAAGTAACCCTATGCAAAACATGCTTTTACAAAGCCTAATGGGCGGAGGAAACGGAATGAACATGTGTGGTAATTCTGGCGGTAGTGGAATGTGCTAATATCTATTAATTATAGTCTTTTACCTTAATAAGGAGAAGTTTAATGTTTGGTTATGTTACACCTCTTAAAAGCGAACTAAAGTTTAAGGAATTTGAATACTTTAGAAGCTATTATTGCGGATTATGCAATGAAATCAAAAGAGAATATGGTAATATTCCAAGATTCTGTTTGAATTATGATTTAACTTTTGTAAGCTTTCTACTAGATGGTTTATATAGCTGTCATTTAGATTTTAATTATGTAAAATGCTTACGTCATCCTACTAAAAAAATAATAATATCAAACACAACAAATGCTTTAAATTATTGTGCTAATTTAAGTATACTGCTTTTTGACTATAAACTTAAAGATAATATACATGATGATAAAAGTATAAAGAGTACGTTTTTTAAATTTCTCCTTTCTCCATCTTCAAAAAATAGTTTAATTAAACTAAAGAATCTTTCTGATAAAATATCCAATAATATAAATATCTTATCAAGACTTGAAGAAACAAAAAACTTTTCTTCTTTAGATGAAATTACTCATCCTTTTAGTGATATAATGGGTTGTATATTAAGTAATTTTCCATATTCTTTTGAAGAAGATTCTAATAAGTTACGTGATGATTTATATAATTTAGGATATTTTATAGGTAAGTGGATTTATTTAATTGATGCTCTTGATGATTTAAAAGATGACATCAATTCTAATAAATTTAATCCATTTAATGTTATATTTAATACAAACTCTCTACAATTTGAAGATTTAATACTTTCATGTATCAATGAAATTGATTTTTATATATCTAATTGTCTTATAAATTGTAGTGATCTTATTAAAGTTATTCCTTTTAAAAAACATTATAATATTATTGATAATGTAATAAATTT
>JAFNXG010000127.1 GCA_017383505.1 Clostridium sp. | reverse complement strand
TTGAAGAAGTTAATAATTTAGATGAAATACGAACTTCTGAAGTTGAAGAGTTAGTTTTCTGGACTCCTAATGGAAAAACTTATCATACTAAAAACACGTGTAGATCACTATCAAGAAGTAAGATAATAAATAGTGGAACAGTATATGAAAGTGGTAAAGATTTTAAATGTGAAAACTGTAAATAAGTAGCAAAGGGTTTTTAGTTTATTATTTAGAATATATTTTATGAAGATAAACATTGATAATATGTAAGGGTTGACTTAAATAGGATATAATATAAATAATTAAAAAAGTTTAAGGAGTGACTTAGGTGAAAAAGAAGTTACCTTATGGGCAAAGTAATTATGAAACTTTAGTAAATGATAATTTTTTATATGTGGATAAAACTAAATATATTGAAACTATGGAAAATTTACATGATAGATTTATATTTTTTTTAAGACCGAGAAGATTTGGAAAAAGCCTTTTCACATCAGTTCTAGAAAATTATTATGATGTAAATAAGAAAAATGATTTTGAAAAACTATTTAAAAATACGTATATAGGTAAAAATCCAACTTCTGAAAAAAATAGTTGCTATATTCTTAAATTTAATTTTTCAGGGCTTATAACTGATACAAAAGAAGAGTTAGTTAAAAGTTTTTCAGAGCAATGTAATAAATCTTATGATAAATTTTTTAAGAAATATAATTTAAATTTTGAATATAATAAAGAAGGTTATCCTTCAGATGTTTTTAATAGTTTTTTAGGTAAGCTAGAATTTGAAATAGATAAGCCACTTTATGTAATAATTGATGAGTATGATCACTTTGCTAATGAACTTTTAAGTTTTAAATTAGATATGTTTTCTGAAATAATAAGTAAAACGGGCTTTGTGAGAAAGTTTTATGAAGTATTAAAAATAGGAACAGAAAGTATAGTAAAAAGAATATTTGCTACAGGGGTAAGTCCAATAACTTTAGATAGTTTAACATCAGGATTTAATATAGCAAGCGATTTTACTAAAGATCCTAGATTTAATGAAATGATGGGATTTACTGAAGAAGAAGTTAGAGATTTAATTTTAAATATAGATGAGTCCCTAGAAGAAAATAAAGTTGATAGTATAGTTAAAAGGATGAAAAAAAACTATAATGGATATTTATTTTCAGTAGATTCAGAAAAAACTTTATTTAATAGTGATATGGTATTATACTATTTAAAATCATTTGAGGATTTTAGAAAAGAACCAAAAGAACTAATAGACAAGAATATAGCTAGTGATTATGCTAAACTTGGAAATATGTTTACGCTAAAAAATAAAGATAGAAATATGGAAGTTTTAGAAGATGTTTTAAGTGGTGAAGAGATAACTGCTGTAATAACATCTCAATTTAGTTTAGAAAAAGACTTTGATGAAGATGATTTTAAATCTTTATTATTTTATTTAGGACTTTTAACGATAGAAAGAGAAGATTTAGGAGATGTAGTTTTAAAAGTACCTAATAATGTAATAAGGGAATTATATTTTGATTTCTTTGGAAAGAAAATAAGTGAAGAAATTGAATATGAATTAAATACTTCTGAAATTAGAGGGGCTATGAAAACAATAGCTCAAAAAGGTGATAATACTAAACTTATAAGCATTGTTGAAAGGACTCTAAATAAACTTTCAAAGAGAGATTATATACAGTTTAATGAAAAATATGTTAAATTAATATTTTTAACTTATTGTTTTTTAAGTAAATTATATTTGGTAAAATCAGAATATGAAGTAGAAAATGGTTTTATTGATATTGCACTTTTAAAGCAAATTAATGTAAGCCCAACTTTCTTTGCAATATTTGAACTTAAGTATATTAAGAAAAAAGATTACGAAGAATATGGAGAAAAGTTAGTAGAAGAAAAGTTAACAGAAGCTAAAATACAATTAAAGCAATATGAAACTGCAGAAGAGCTTAAAAATATTAAAAATTTAAAGAAATGGGCAATAGTTTTTGCTGGTGAAAAGTGTGTTGCTAATGAAGAAATATAGATAAAGATTTTATAGAGTTATTAAGAACAAAAAAAGAGATTTTGCAAAATGCAAAATCTCTTTTTATATTTAAATTATCTAGTTCTCATTCTAGTAGCTTGTTGTCTAGCTTTCTTTATTTGGCTATGGTCAAATGGGTGAAGATCTTTTCTTGTAGTTAAGTTTGCAATGTTTGAAGCTATAATAACTTCTGAATTTGCTTTACCTTTTTCACCTTTAATTCCCATAACAATTACTTTGTGACCTTGATTTATATCAATAAATTCTGGCTTTTTGAACCATCTATTTCTCTTATATTCACATTTAGCTATTTGTTTTCCAGCATCAGATTTAACAACTAACCAAACATGTAATCTATTGAAAATTCCAAGAAAACTTTTATTTTCAGTTTTAACTGATAGAACTGTACCAGAAATGCTAGTCATTCTATCTCCATATTTGTTCATATATGCATCAGAGTAGTATTTAGTGATTTTATCTTTGAAACCCATTGCAAAAACTCCTTTTATTTAAATTATACTATGTTAACAATAATTACATAGACATTATAGCATAAAAATTGTAGATATAAAACAAAAAATACTTTTAATAAAATATCTAGAAAATAGATGTATTATATAAAATTAAAAACATTTACAAAAGATTATTAGAAATTTATGTATATTAAGTGATTTACAATAGTAACATAAAAATAGTAGCATAAAAATATTTAAAATAAGGGGGTATATATGGGGAGGATTATAATAGAAGAAATTCAAAAGACAGAAATTATATCAAAAGTACAGGAAGCTAGAAATAATGGAGGAAGATTAGTTGCTATAAACGGTTATGTGGATAAAGATAAAAATAATGTAGTAGTTTATACACTAGAATACCATGATGTTAGAAAACACTATCATGTAAAAGGAGAAAATGAGTTACCAACAATAACTACTATATATAAAGGTGCACAATGGTTTGAAGAAGAAATACAAGAAGTTATGCCACTTAAGTTTGATGGATTAGTATTTAGCGGAAGATTATTTTTACCAGAGGAGTTTAAGGAAGGCGAAGGTCAAATACTTATTATGCCATTAGATGAGTTAAAAAAATTAAAAGATAAATAAGGAGGGAGAATTTTGAGTTATATTTTACCGTTAGGGCCATATCATCCAGCCTTAGAAGAGCCAGTACATGTTAAGCTTCTTACTGAAGGTGAGCTTATAAAGGATTCAGAAGTTTTCATAGGATATAACCATAGAGGTATAGAAAAATTAACTGAAACTAGAAATTATATTCAGACTATAACTTTAGTTGAAAGAGTATGTGGAATTTGTTCTCACTCACATGCAATGACCTACTGTTTAGCAGTAGAGAAAATTGCAGGAATGGAAGTTCCTAAAAGAGGGGCATATATAAGGGTAATACTTAGTGAATTAGAAAGATTACATTCGCATTATTTATGGTTAGGACTTGCAGCACATATAATTGCTTTTGATTCTTTATTTATGATGTGTTTTGCATCAAGAGAAAAAATAATGGATATGTTAGAAGTAATATCAGGGAATAGAGTTAATTATGCCATGAACATAGTTGGAGGAGCAAGAAGAGATATAACTAATGAGCAAAAAGAAACATTAATAAAGATGATAACAGATTTAAGAAGAGAGTATAAAGATATTTACAATGTATATGCTAAGGATTCAAGTATAGCTGCAAGAACAAAGGGAGTTGGAGTATTAACTAAAGATGATGCATTAAATTATGGGGCATGTGGACCTCATGGAAGAGCTTCAGGAGTTAATTTTGATGTTAGAAAAACTATGTCATATAACTGCTATGAAGAATTTGATTTTAATGTAGCTATTGCAAATGATGGAGATGTATTTTCAAGAGCAGTAGTAAGGTTAATTGAAATAGAAGAGAGCTGTAAGATAATTGAACAAGCTTTGAAAAACATGCCAGATGGTCCTATTAATTTAGGTAATAAAATACCAAGGGTCCCAGTAGGGGAAGGTATGGTTGTAACTGAAGCACCAAGAGGTGAAGTTACTTATTATGTAGTTTCAAATGGTGGACAAACAAATGGAAGAGTTAATATACATGTTCCAACTTTTAAAAATGCAATGACAGTTCCAGTTATGTTAAAAAATAATACCATTGCAGATGCAGGGCTTATAGTAGCAAGTATAGATCCATGCTTCTCATGTTTAGATAGGTAGAGTTATGCATGAATTATCAGTAACACAAGGTTTACTTAAAATATGTTTAGAAGAAGGTCAAAAGCATAATGTAAAAAAGATAAAAAAGATAAATATTAAAGTTGGAGAATTAACTGATTTAGTACCAAGCTGTATAACATATTATTTCAATATAGTTGCTAAAGATACGATTGCTGAAAATACAAAAATAAATGTAGAAAAGATACCAGTAGAAATTAAGTGTATGGAATGTGATTATCAAGGGGAACTTGGAAAAAACAATTATATTTGTCCTAGATGTAAAAGTAATAAATATAAAATTATAAAGGGAAGAGAATTTTACTTAGATACTATGGAGGTTGATTAAATGGAGATAAAAGTTGTAAGACAAATTTTAGAGTGGAATGAAGACTGTCATAAAGAAGTACAAGATATGCTTAGTGAAAAGAATGTAAAACTTATTAATATAATGGGATCACCAGGTGCTGGAAAAACTACATTTATATTAAACTTAATAAGTTGCCTTAAAGAGAAAAATATAAATGTTGGCGTAATAGAGGGTGATATAGAAGGAACAATAGATGCAAAAAAAATTCAAGATGAAGGAATACCAGTTGTTCAACTTAATACACAAGGCGCATGTCATATAGAGGCTATGTCTATAAAAAATATAATATCAGATTTTAATTTAGATGAATTAGACCTGATTATAGTTGAAAACATAGGAAATTTAGTGTGTCCAGCGGAGTTTGATATTGGAGAAGTATTAAAGGTAGCATTATTAAGTATACCAGAAGGAGATGATAAGGTTGTTAAATATCCTTTGATGTTTTCTAAAGCAGATAGTTTAATACTTACTAAATATGACATGATAAGATACTTTAAATTTAATGAGGATGAAGTAAAAGAACAAACTCTTCTTAGGAATCCAAATTCAAAGATTTTTAAAATTAACTCATTAGAAGAAGGTGCAACTAAAGAGTTCACAGAGTGGTTAATTAAAAAAATAAGATAGAAGGTGATTATCTATGAAAAGATTAACAGCATTTATTGGAACCTTTATTTTATCGTATTTATTTTGGATTTTATTTCTAATGCAAGATTTTAATATTTTAAAATTAAGTTTTCAAGAGCTTATAGTAGGTGCTGTTGTAGCAATAATAGTAGCCTTAATTTCAGGTAAGTTTTTTGCAAGAGAAGATGGGCTATGGATTTTTAAAAGGCTTAGATTTTTAAATTTAATAATTTTTATACCAGTTTATATATGGGAATTACTAAAATCAAATTTTACAGTTGCTATAAAAGCACTATCTCCAAGGATAAATGTTAATCCAGGAATAGTAAAAATAACTACAGAATTAAAATCAGATTATGCATTGGCAATGTTAGCTAATTGTATAACACTAACACCGGGAACGATAACAATGAATATATATGAAGAGGACGATAAAAATGCTATGTATATTCATTGGATAGATGCTAAAACAGAAGATACAACAGAAGCATCAGAAATTATAAAAGGAAGATTTGAATATTTTGTAAGGAGGCTTTTTAGATAATGAGTATGAATTCTATATTTAGCGTAGTTTCCATAATTTTAGCCATCCTATCATTAATTTTATTATATAGGGTTTTTAAAGGTCCTAATATAATAGATAGAGTTCTAGCTGCAGATTCAATAGATATAATTTTGGGAATAATTATGATTTTATTTGGAGCAATAGAAGATAGAGCAATGTATTTAGATCTTGGACTTATAATAACTCTTCTAGGATTTGTTGGAACAGTACTAATTTCTAAGTATTTAGAGGGGGAATTGTAATGTCTGTATTAGAGATAATAATTTATATATTACTAGCAATAGGAATATTCTTTATTTTTGCAGGAGTAATTGGAGTAATCCGAATGCCAGATACATTTTGTAGACTTCAAAGCTCAACTAATATAGCAACAATGGGAGCAATGCCTATAGCTTTAGCATGCAGTATATATGGATTTGGAAATAATAATACATCTCTAGGAGTAAAGTCTTTAGTAATGCTAGTATTCTTACTTATAAGCAATCCAGTTGCAGCACATGCAATGGCGAGAGCTGCGTATAAAATAAAGGCAGAGCTTTGTGAAAAAACAAAATTTAATCATTATAGGAGGGATATAAATGAATAGTTTTGATGTATTAAATACTTTAATAATAATTGGGTTAGTTGCATCAGCATTATGTGTATTTTTCCTTGATGATATACTTCAATGTATTATCGCTATGGCTGTTTTAGGTGGATTTTTAGCTTTAGATTTTTTACTTCTTAAAGCACCTGATGTTGCTTTAGCAGAAGCGGCGGTTGGAGCTATATTAACTCCAGTAATCTTTATAATAACTTTAAATAAAGTTAATGCAAAAAAGGTTAAGGAGGAAGAAAAGTGAGAAAGAAAGTAACATATTTAATTCTTTTCTTAGTGCTTGTTATCTTTATTTTTATAGGTTTAAAAATGGGTGTAACTCCAGAAGTCTTTGGAAATGCATCACAAGTAATAATAGATGAAACCATAAGCAAAACAGGAGCAATAAATTCAGTTACGGCAACGGTATTTGATTTTAGAGGATATGATACTTTAGGAGAGGCAATTGTATTATTTACTGCAATTTGTGGTGTTGCAGCTGTTTTAAGACCAGAAAAAAAGGCAAAGGAGGAAAGATAAAATGAAAAAGAGAAGAGATTCGATTTTAATATCATGTACAAACTTAGTATTGCCGATTTTACTTACATTAGGATTATATATTATAATTCATGGCCACTTATCGCCAGGAGGAGGCTTCCAAGGAGGAGTATTAATAGCTGGAGCAATTGCAATTATTTATATTGGTTATGGTGTTAGAAGTGTAAATAAGGGTATTACAGCTAATACATTTAAAGTAGCAGAAGATATTGGAGCCTTAGGATTTATAATATTAGCCTTTATAGGATTAATAGGATCAGGTGTTTTCTTTGGTAATATACTTCAAAAGGGAAATGCAGGAGAACTATTTTCATCAGGAAATATATTTTTAATGAACTTTGCTGTAGGGTTTAAAGTTTTTGCAGGAATATCATTTTTAATATTAATTCTGATAAGCAATTTAAAGTGTAAGGAGGAGGAATAGATGACAATTAATTATATTGGAGCTTTTCTTTTAATTACAATTGGACTTGCCATTATTGTTTTAAAAAAGAATTTAATAAAAATAGTAATTGGAATGGGTATTTTAGATTGTGGAATTAATCTTTTATTAATTTCTATTGGATTTAGAACTAATGGTACAGCACCTATATTTGCAGATAATAGTATTACAGTTAATAGTATTTATGTAGATCCTATTCCTCAAGCATTAACACTTACATCTATAGTAATTGGAGCTTGTGTTACAGCCCTTGCATTATCTCTTGTAATTAAGATTAAAGAGCATTATAACAGCATCGAAAGTGATGATATAAGGAGGATTAGAGGATGAGTACAGAATTTATTAATAGTCTTCCAATAATATCAATAATGACTCCTTTTGCTTTGGCATTTATTCTTGGACTATTTAAAGATAAATATATAAATTTAAAAAGATGGCTTTCAGTTATAGCAATAACAGTATCATTTATTTGTGTATTATTATTAATTAAACCAGTTTTAGTTGATGGAGAAATAATAGTAATTTGGATGGGAAATTGGATTCCTATTGCAGGGAAGGCATTTGGTATTGGAATTGAAATAGACTCATTAGGTGTATTTTTAGCTTTAATAATTACAGGAGCTTCATTTTTATCAGTAATATATTCTTTAAAATATATGAGTCATGATAATGGATTGGAAAAGTACTATGTATTATTCTTATTATTAACTTCAAGTATGATAGGATTTGTATTTACTGGTGATTTATTTAATATGTATGTAATGCTTGAAATAATGACATTTGCAGCTATTGCATTAACTGCCTTTAGAAATTATAAGGATAAGTCGGTAGAAGCGGCATTTAAATATATAGTAACAGGGTCATTAGGTTCATCATTAATTTTACTTGGTACTTGCTTAATATATAGTGAAACAAAAACCTTAAATCTAGCAGAAATAACAGCCGTAATAAAAAGTATGAATAATATGAGTCCAATATTAATAGTATCATTCTCTCTTATGATGGTTGGGTATGCAGTTAAAGCATTTATGGTACCTTGCCATACATGGCCAACAGATGCACATATGGCAGCACCATCATCGATTTCAATGATACTTTCTGGAGTAATGAGTAAAACAGGAGTATATGCCATTATAAGATTATTATTTATAGTTTTTGGATTAGACTCAAATAAACCAATAGGATACTTAATTTTGGTTTGGGGAGCTGTAACAATGGTTATAGGTGTATCTATGGCATTATTACAACATGATTTTAAGAGACTTTTAGCATTTCATTCAGTTTCTCAAATAGGATACATTATAACAGCACTTGGAATAGCAGTAATAGAAACAGGAGAAGTCAGTATTTTAGCTATGACAGGTGGAACTTATCACATGATTAATCACGCTATATTTAAAAGTTTATTATTCTTAACTGCAGGAGCTATTCTTTATACAACAGGAACTACAGATTTAGATTCGCTTTCAGGATTAGGTAAAAAGATGCCATTTACTATGGTAATGTTCTTGTTTGGAGCGGCAGGAATTAGTGGAATTCCTCCATTTAATGGATTTGTATCAAAATGGATGATATATGAAGCAGGTTTTTCAGGTTCATTAGGAATAGCATCTATTATAGCAGTTGTAGTTTCAGCTCTTACATTAGCATCATTTATAAAAGTTGGACATTCAGTATTCTTTGGACCGTTAAAAGAACAGCATGAAGATATAGAAGAGGTACCAACGACTATGAAGATACCAATGGCAATATTATCAGTAGGAATAGTTTTATTTGGATTATTCCCAACAGTTATAGTTAATAAATTATTACTTCCTGTAGTAAAAAGTATATATGATTTAACAAATTATGTTTCTAAGGCTTTGGGTAATCTATATGATTCAATATTTATAATAGAAAAGTTTGATAATTTAGGACTTTTAACAAAAGGTATTTATAATCCAGGTAATTTTTTAACACTTTTTATAGTGCTATTAATTGCAATTTTAGTATTTATAATTTTTAAAAGCAATAAAATTGGAGAAGAGTTACATGAAAGGTCAGATAGTGAATTTGATATAAGAATATTCAAAAAGCATCAAGATACTAATTTTAATACAATAGATTATTCTAGATCTTCTTTACAATCAAATTGTAAATATGATATTTATGCTGGAGGGGAAGAAGGAGAAAAAGTAAAGGTTGGAGCTAATGATTTATTTTGGGCAATGAAATATCAGTTAAAAGTATATTTTAATAAACTACAAAAAGCTCATAGTGGTAATGTAAATGATTATTCTTTATGGATAGTAGGAACTTTAGTAATAGTAACTATTATTACAATTATATTTTTATAGGGGGTGGGGATATGGAGTATTTAAATAAATTAATATATTTGATTATATTCCCTGGATTCATTTTTACAGTACTTATGGGATTATTTTTGTCAGGTATAGATAGAAAGATAGTAGCTAGAATGCAAAGAAGAAAGGGTCCTAAAATCACTCAGCCTTTTTATGATTTTGTAAAACTTTTGGGAAAGGATACTATAGTTCCAAGAAATGCAAATGAACGATTATTTATTTTAGCACCATTTATATCATTAGTTAGTGTATGTGTAATACAAGTATTATTTCCTATATATAATTGGTCCTTTATTGGTGGAACAGCAGATATTGTAGTAATAATTTATTTATTAATAATACCATCAGTTGCGATTATAGTCGGTGGTATGGCTTCAGGTTCACCATTTGCCTCAATTGGGGTATCAAGAGAAGTTGTTTCAATGATTGCATATGAGCTTCCTTTAATAATTTCATTGATTGCAGTATGTAAAAAAGCTGGAATTATATTAGGGGAAGGAATCACTTATTCATTAACAGCTATAGCAACAGCACAACAGAATAATGGAAGTTTTATATTTACACTATCATTAATTCCAGCTGCAATTTCATTTTTAATGATTTTACCTGCAAAAATTGGAGTATCTCCTTTTGATGTGGCAGAAGCTGAAACAGAAATTTGTGAAGGTCCACTAGCAGAGTATAGTGGGATTCACTTAGGATTATTTAAACTTACTCATAATATAAAGATATATGTTATGACATCATTATTTGTAGTCTTATTTTTAGGTGGAATAGGTATGACAACGGGAAACAATTTAATTGACTTAGCAATAAACACAATAATAAATATAGTTTTAGTAATAATAATTTCTATATTATTTTTATCAGTAGTTAGAGGTCTTATGGGAAGATATAAGACTAATCAAATGTTTAAGTTTTATTGGACTGTTCCAACTATATTATCTTTATTAAGTTATATTTTAGTAAGCTTTAGTCTATAAGGAGGTATTGATATGTCAATGATTGAAAAGGGAAGAAAAAGATCTCCTTGGATATATCATGTAAATACAGGGTCTTGTAATGGTTGTGACATTGAATTATTGGCACTACTTGGTCCTAGATATGATATAGAAAGATTTGGTGTTAAAGTTGTAGGTTCTCCAAGGCATGCAGATATAATTGTAGTAACTGGACCTGTAACAACACAATCAAGAGATAGGATGCTTAGAGTTTTATCTCAAGCACCAGATCCAAAAGTAGTTGTTTCTATAGGTTCATGTCCAGCGACTTGCCATGTGTTTAAGGGAAGCTATTCTGTTGATGGTCCTTTAGATAAGTGGACAAAAGTTGATGTAACTGTAGCAGGATGTTCACCAAAACCAGAAGCTATTGCAAAGGGGATATTAGAAGCAGTGGAGATATTAAATAAAAAGAGGGGAGATGAAAAGTATGTTTAAACTTCCTTACTTTTTAGAGGGAATATCTAATATATTTAAGCCAATATTAACTGATGAAAGCCCAATTGATGAAGTAAAAGGTGCAGAAAGTTATAGGGGAAAATTAACTTTTGACTCTGAAGCATGTATTGGATGTGGATTATGTATTAGAGTATGTGCAGGAGAAGCAATAACTAAAGAAGTAAAATCAATAGAGGATGGACAAGAAATAAAAATGACTTTTGATTTAGGATCATGTACTTTCTGTGGATTATGTAAAGATTTTTGCCCTAAGAAAGCAATTGGATTAACAAATGAAGTTATTATGGTTTCAAAAGATAAAAATGAATTAATAATAGAGGGAAGCTTTATTAAAAAGTTACCACAAAAATCTGCAGCTGAACCTAAAGAGGTTATAGCTACTAATGAAACAGTAAAAGGTATTAAAGGTAAATAAACAATAAAAAAACAGGCCCCTAAAATGCCTGTTTTTTTAAGAGAAAAATTTTTCTACTTTTGATTTATTATTAGTTATAAGATTATACTCAAAATTATTTTCTATTCTAGTAAACTTAGCAGATTGCCAAATTCCAAAACACTTATCAAATCTGTATAACACATTATCTATCTCAACAATAGGAGTATTATTTATATCAAACCCTTTAAATGAAACAGTTTGACCGTTATCTTTTAGATATTTTAATGCCTTTCCTAATAATTCATACGGATCTGGTATATTCCTTTCAGCTAAGAAAATTTGAAAAGAATTTTTTGTATTATTACAGATATAGTCCATAAAAAAACCTCCCTTAAATCACCTTATTTAAGAATATTATATGCATTATGTAAAATATTTACAACAGATATATTGATGAATTATTAGAAAAATAATGGAAACAATTCCAAAATGATAAATTTATTAGAGGAAAAACATTTTATAAGTATATCTTAAATATAAATATATAAGGGTGTTAAGTTATAGCAAAAGACATAGAAGTATTTAAAGGTAACTGTCTATATTAAACTGAATAAAATATAGAGAGAATATAAAGAGAATGAGTTTTGATGCGATATATGAAAAAAGATAAATATAAAGTTAAAAATAATAAAATAGATAATAATACTAGTAGAAATAGTAGTACAAATTCTAACTCAAGTAATAGTATGAATTCAGAAATTACAGATGAGGAGAGAGATGAATTAATTAGTCAATTAGCTATAACAAATTTATCTATAGTATTACTTTTTATAATTATATATGCAGTTATAATTAGTGTTCAGTATCTTGAATGGGAAAAAGCTCAAATCCTAGATCAGATTAACTCAACGAATTATTCAGAAGAATTACAGGATTTAAGTGGAGTACCTAGGATATCTAATATTTTATATTTATTTGTAACATCAATATTTACAGGAATAACATTTAATAGCTATAGAGAAGCTCAAAGTAAAGTAGGGGAAGAGAGAGATGAACAAGAAATAAGCAATACATATAAGAGAGTGATTTCAATACTATTAATACTTTTAGGAACTACTATTAATACAGAAATATTAAACTCTTAAATAACTCTAATAATAGATATGTTAGAGTTATTTTTATTATAGGTAAAAAGTGGTATAATAATATTAATTTAAAATTAAATTTTTTAAATTATGATATTAAAATATATGATAGTAAGGAGAAGGGGTATTATGAAGATAATTGTAGGTGCAGGAAAAACAAAATATGATGGATGGATTTCAACACAAGAAGAAGAGTTAAATTTACTATCTATAGAACAATGGGAAAATATAACTAAAAAAGATGATTTAGAAGCTATTTTAGCTGAGCATGTATGGGAACATTTATCTTATGAAGATGGTATTAAGGCAGCAAAAAATTGTTATAGATTTCTTAAAAAAGGTGGATATATAAGATGTGCTGTACCAGATAAAAACTTTAAGAATGAATGGTATCAAAATATGATTAAAGTTGGAGGTCCAGGACATGAAGAACATCCAGCATCAGCACATAAAGTAGTATATGACTATAAAAGGTTAGTAAGTGTATTTGAAAGTGCTGGCTTTGAAGTTTCACTATTAGAATATTGCGATGAGCAAGGAGATTTCCATTACAAGGAATGGGATGAGGAAAAGGGTAAAATATGCAGAAGTTATAGATTTGATAATAGAAATTCTAAAGATAAACTTGGAATGGTTTCAATTATTATAGATGCAGTAAAACCAAATAATAAATAAGTACTTGTAAAGGAAATTCATTATTACTATAATAAATTTAAATATATAACAAAAGAGGTAAGGTTATGAGTTTATTTAAATCAATTAGTAGTACACAAGCTGAAAAATTAATAAAAGATTCTTCAGATTTAATTATAATAGATGTTAGAAGATATAGTGAGTTTAAACAAGGAAAAATACCTAATGCAATAAATATACCTGTTGAAGAATTAGAGTGGGAAATTGAAGAGTTAAAAGAAAATATAGATAAGCCAATACTAGTTTATTGTAAGGCAGGGCATAAAAGTGCATTAGCGTGCCAAATGTTAGAGGAAGAAGGATTTAACAATCTATATAATTTAGGACAAGGAATTCTTGGATATAAAGGGGATATGGAATAAAAAATATTTGGGGTATCATGCAGCAGTATCATTTTCTATCGTAGGAAAGGTCAAAAATGGGGTTTATAAAGTTGATAGTAAAAGTAATTATATAAATAAAAACACAGTATAAGAAAAATTTCTTATACTGTGTTTTTATTTGAAAAAATCATCGCGGTACTCTACTATTGCTTGAAAAAGGGCATTAGCACAATTAGATTGTCCTAAGTTTGAAGAAAGGTATTTTTCATCAGAAGAATTTGTTAAAAATCCTAATTCCACTAATGATGAAGTAGCAGTATTCAACTCTAGTACAGCTAACTCTTCACCACTAACATAAGATTTTAATCCTCTATTAGTTGTATAATCTAAATCTATTAAAGATTGTTGTAAATATTTTGATAAAGTTAGACTGTTATCATCTGAGGGGTTATACCATGTTTCTACTCCTAATATTTCATTTGATTCAGAGCTATAGTTACAGTGAAGAGATATAAAAATATCTGCCTTAGAGATTTCAGATATTTTTATTCTCTCTTTTAAACTATCATTAGCATTTTCTATCCAATCCATTTTATCTGTTGCACGAGTATAAATAACTTTAAATCCACCTTCATCTTCTAATAGTTTTCCTAATTTTAATGCTATGGATAATGTAATATCTTTTTCAGCAATATCATTTGGACTTATTGCACCATAGTCCCAATCGCCGTGACCAGGATCTATACATACATTATAAAGTGGTTTTTCAATAACTTTTGGCATGGCTAAATTAAAAGTTGCAGTTGTACTATTTATACTTGATATAATATTTGTTATATAAATAACTAAAATTAATATAGGTACTATTAAAGATGTAATAATAAATATTTTTCTTCTTTTTTTCTTTCGTTTATAAAGTAGTTTTCGTCTGGAGTTTAAGTCAAAACTACTATTGTTTATTTAAATCACCCCATTTTAACTTTAGATATACAATAATTATAAATAACATAACAGTAAATGTAAATAAATGGAAATAAAAGTTTAAAAATTTTTTATAAATCAAGGAACAATTTTGGAGTTATGGATGTCTAATTAAATGATATGACAATTAAAAAACAAAAGTGAGGATACGAAATGAAAAAGATATTAGTAAGTACATTAATAGCTATTATGGTTGGAGCAACTTTAACAGGATGCGGAAACAAAAATACAGGAAATAGTTCAAGTGTTGAGCAAACATCATCAGTTTCTGCAAAGGAAGTTGTAGAAAAATTAAATGAGGAAGGATATGTAGTTGCCCCACTTGAAATAGATGATACTATGGCACAAGAAATGTATCATATAAATTTAGATGAT
This sequence comes from Clostridium sp., assembly GCA_017383505.1. Lineage (GTDB taxonomy): Bacteria > Bacillota > Clostridia > Clostridiales > Clostridiaceae > Clostridium. The sequence goes on along the minus strand of JAFNXG010000127.1, from coordinate 24,150 downwards.
GTTGAGGATTATGGAATAATACAAACTCAAAGAAGTCCAGGTGTAGGATTTATTATGGTTGTTAAAGCAAAAGAAGGAAAGGTTGATGCTGTAAAGGCTGCAGTTGAACAAGTTTTAGCTGATAAAGTAGGTCAAGCATTCTATCCAGAAGAAAAAGAAATATCTGAAAGTGCTGAAGTAAGAGTTGATGGAAATTTAGTTTCATTACTTATATTAAATAAAGAAGTTGCTTCAGATGCAGTAGCTAAATATGAGGAATTAATTAAGTAATTTAAATTAGAAACAAAGCTATCTTAAAAATTTATTTTAAGATAGCTTTTTGTATTACCAATATAAATTTTTAATTTTCCCACACTTTGTACAAGTTAGCTTTTCGTAGTATCCACCTTTAAAACACATATTTCGTATTTTCTCAGAATTGTATTTATGAATACAAAAAATAAATTTAGATATTAACAAAATGAATCCTCCTAAATTAAAGTATAAAAACATTACCTTAATTAGTATGAACATTAGTTAATAAAATATTACAAAATAATTTTATTACTCACCTGGATATTCTAAAATATATAAAGTTACGTTTTGTCTTCCCCATTTAGCACATTCATCTTTAGAATTGAAAAATAAATCAATTTTATTACCTTTAATAGCTGAGCCAGTATCCGAAGCAATTGCTTCACCATAACCAGGAATATAAACTTTTGAACCTAAAGGAATTACTGATGGGTCCACAGCTATAGTACTAAGTCCTTCTTCATTACGAATAGGGGTAGTGCCCGTAGCAGTAATGCTATCTCCAGTATAGGCAGTAGCTTCCATTGTATATGTAGCTTTATAAGAGGTACTAGTTTCTTTTGATTCATTTTCTTTAGATTTCTCTTTATCTACTTTTTTATTATAGATATTAATATCGGCTAACATATTGTCAGATGTAGTAGTAAAATCAATATTTAATTTAGACGGAATATTATTTGAAATAATATCATCATCAGAGTTAAATAAAATTATATTATCTTTAGTAGTTAAAACATTATTTAAATCTGCATCGATATTAAGAGAATTATTATTAGATTTTTCTAAATAACTAACATTAACAACTTTTTTACTTGTATTATCTAAAACGCTTGCATTAGTATTAAATGCTTTTAAACCTAAAAGTGATATAGTAAGCGAAGTTGTTAAAATAAAAATTTTCTTAAACAGAAAATCCACCTCCAAGATTATAAATTTAATTCCTTGGTCCTGTAACTAGGTTATACTATATAATAAAAATGCTGTCAAACTCACATGGGAAATATTACAAGTATTAAAATTCCAAAAAAATATTGGTTAAAAATGAGAAAATTATCTTAGCTATTTAAAATAAAGAAGTTAAAGCATATTAAAAAATAAAAGTCAAGAAAAATAAAAAGTATAAAAATAGAATAGTTTCCATCAATATTACAATGTAATAATAAGTATTTATATTAAAAAAAATATAGACAAATTTAAAACTATTGTTCTATTAAAAAATTATATTTTTAAAATTACGATTAAACAAAATAGGAAGTTTATTTGGAATAAAGCGAAATAAAATATGGTATAATTTTATATAAATAAAAATAATTGGAGGAGGGTTTATGACAGTTATTTCTTATAAATGTCCTAATTGTGGGGCTGAAATTACATTTGATCCAAAGTTACAAAAAGGAAAATGTGATTTTTGTTTAAGTGAATTTACAATAAGTGATATAGAAAACTCAAATAATTATGATAATCGCCATATAAATGAAAAGAATATAGAATATAATTACAATAGCGAATGGGATAACATAGATAATAAGACTAGAGTTTATTCATGTCCGAGATGTGGTGCAGAAATAGTATCAGATAATAATACTACAGCTACATTTTGTTGTTATTGTAATGGACCTGTAGTTTTAAGCGATAAATTTAATGGAGAATTTAGACCTTCTAAAATAATTCCATTTAAAATAGATAGAGATACAGCTATTGAAAATTTTATTAAATGGAGTAAACATAAGTGGTTCTTACCTAGTGAGTTTTCATCAAATAAACAGTTAGAAAAGATAACAGGAATATATATTCCGTTTTGGTTAGTTGATTCTGATATAACTGGACAGATGAGTGCTAGAGGTAAGAAAATTACTAGATGGACTAGAGGAGATTATGAATATACAAAAACGGACATATACAATATTTATAGGGAAGCAAATATGAGTTTTAAAAATGTTCCTAGTAATGCATCAAGTAAAATGGATGATAGTGTTATGGAAAGTATAGAACCTTATAATTCGAAAGAGCTTAAAGAGTTTTCTATTGGATATTTACCAGGATTTTTTTCAGAAAAATATGATAAGACTAAAGATAAAGTTTTACCAATAATAGAAAGTAAAATAAGGACAGGAGCTAATGATATCTTAAGAAATTCAATAAATGGATATACAACTATTGATATTGTAGGAATAAACGAAAAGTTTAATAAAACTTATTGTTACTATACATTAATGCCCGTATGGATGATGACGTATAGCTTAAATAATAAAAATTATATATTTGCAATGAATGGTCAAACAGGTAAAGTATTTGGGATTTTACCAGTATCTAAAAAGAAGATATTTTTATTATTTATATTTGTATTTATAGTATTATTCTTAATTATTTTTATAGGAGGAATGATAATATGAAAAATATAATTAAAATAGTACTTTCTTTTATTAGTATAGTAATTTTAACTGGGTTTTTTACTAAGATAGTATTTGCAGACCTACGACCAGTAGTTGATAATGCTAATTTACTAACAAATCAAGAGATAAATTATTTAACAGAAGAAATTGAATCTTTTAAATTAAAATATAATATGGATGCAGTTATAGTAACTATTAATAATTTAGAGGGGGAAAGTCCTCAAAATTATGCTGATAATTATTATGATTATAATGGATATGGTTTAGGCAATGAGGAAAGTGGATTAATATTACTTATAGATATGGACACACGAAAAATAGATATTTCTACAAAGGGAGAAGCAATAAGATATTTTACTGATGATAGGCTAGATAAAATTATTAGTGATATAAGTGAATATTTTAGTAATCAAGAATATTTTAAAGGCTTTAGTGTTTTTTTAGATGATATAAACGTTTATATGAATAGTGGTATACCAGAAAATCAATATGAGTATAGTGAAGCTGAAAAAAATAGAAATGTAATAATAACTGCTTTGCTTGTAGCATTTATAACAGCAACTATAACTTGTGTACTGGTAGTTAAATCATATAAGAGTCCAAAATCAATATCATCTTTAAATTATGTAGATACTAACTCCATAGTATTTACTAAAAGGAAAGATATTTTTATTAATACATTTACCACTAAAAGAAAAATTCAAAAAAATAATGGTAACAGTGGGGGAAGAAGCTCGACTCATACGTCAAGTAGTGGAGACACTCATGGAGGTAGAGGGGGAAGTTTTTAGATAGAAAAGTGTAAAGTATTCATACCACATAAATAATAAATTACGAATAAAAATTAAGGATTATTAACTTAAAGATTAAGTTCGTAATTTATTATTAGTGTTTACATAATATTTAAATTGATTAATTGAATAATAATATTAAATAAATTATACTGATTTTATAAAAATATACAAAGGAGTGATTGTTTGTTTGGTTATGTAACTCCTCTTAAACCAGAGCTTAAGATAAGAGAATATGAAATGTTCAGAGGGTATTATTGTGGTATATGTATGCATATTAAAGAGAGGTTTGGTAATATACCAAGAATGGCTTTAAATTACGATATGGCTTTCTTAGGATTACTTTTAGATTCATTACATATTGAAGATCCAAAAATTGAATTTAGAAAGTGTATGGCCCATCCGTTAAAAAATAAGCCTATGATTTTAAATAATAAAGCTTTAGAATATGCAGCAGCAATGAACGTTTCATTAGTTTATTATAAACTTATAGATGATGTAAATGATGAGAAAAGTTTTAAAAGTAAAATTGAAAGTATTGCATTAGCTCCTTATAAGAGAAAATTTAACAGAAATGTTACTATTATTAATGATATAATAGAAGAAAACTTAAATTTATTATCTACTCTAGAGAAAAGTAAAGATTTTTCATCAATTGATGAGATTTCCCATCCTTTTAGCTTAATAGTAGCAAAAATTTTAGAGTTATATCCTGAAAGTATTAATGAAGATTGTGATGAAATTAGATATAACTTGTATGACTTAGGATATGCCCTTGGAAAATGGATTTATTTAATAGATGCATTAGATGATTTAAAAGAGGATATAGAAAAAAATAAATTTAATCCAATAAATTATCTATATAATAAAGAAAATAAAAGCTATGAAGAGTTAATGGGTGAAATTAAGCCTAGAATAGAGTTTACAATTTTAAATTGTGGTTATAGTTGTAAAAATGCTTTGGATAAATTACCTTTAAATAGAAATAGAGTTATATTAGAAAATATAATTAGTTTAGGTATGATGGATAAGTATGAGAAAGTAGTAAATAAGTGCAATTGTAAAGAGAGAAAAAATAGTCATTAGACTAATATTTATAAAAGTTTAATTATGCAGAGGATAAAAAGGAGTGTTTTTTATGAACCCGTATGAGGTATTAGGAGTGAAGCAAGGTGCTTCTCAAGAAGAAATAAAATCAGCTTATAGAAGACTGGTAAAACAATATCATCCAGATCAATATGTAAATAATCCACTTAAAGATTTAGCCCAAGAGAAGTTAGCTGAAATAAATAAAGCATATGAAATGCTAAGAAATAGTGAAGGTAATTCAACAAATTATAATTCATCATATAATGCATATAATCAAAATTACAATACAGGTTCAAACACGTATAATAGCAATTCAACTATGTATGCAGAAATAAGAAGTCTTATTCAAATGAGAAATATATCTATTGCAGAGTCGAAGCTAAATTCTATAAGACAAAGAGATGCTGAATGGTATTATTTATATGGTACTGTTATGATGGCAAAAGGGTGGTTTGAGGCAGCATATAATAATATAGAAAGAGCATGTTCTATGGATCCGAATAATTTTGAGTATAGGCAAGCATTACATCAATTACGATCAAGAGGTAGAGGATATAGTCAACCGTATAGAACATCAAATGGAAATATGAATACTTGTGATTGCTGTATGAACTTATGGTGTTTAGATTCTCTATGTGAGTGTTTTGGAGGAGATATTATAGGCTGTTGCTAATGGTAATAGGTCATTAATTAATTCTAAATTTATAAAATACATACTTTGAGAATTATTTTATAAACTTATACTTTAATAATTTTTAATTAAATAAGGGGGACTTTTATGAAGCCTAAAGATATATCATTAGGTGGTATATTAATTGCTTTAACAACTATAGTATTATATTCAACTTCAATACTACCTATAAGTACGTTAGCAATACTAACAGTAGCTTCATCTATAATACCCATTGCTATTATAAGAAGTAATGTAAAGACATCAATTTTTGTATATATAGGATCAAGTTTAATTGCATTTTTTTTAGTTCCTATTAATATATCATTATTATATTTTATTTTTTTTGGAGTATATGGTATAGTTAAATACTTTATAGAAAGAATGAGAAAATATAACATAGAAGTTATATATAAATTATTATTCTTTAATGTAGCTTTTATAATTGGATTTATAATAATGAAATATATTTTAGGAATAAATGTAGTATCGGGTTTAGAAGTTATAGTTAGTAAGATTTTCAATAATACAACTAAAGTTATTTCAGTTGTATTATTATGGTTAGTAGCTCAACCTGTTTTTTTAGTTTATGATTATGCAATGACAATGATTATTACGTTTTATATGGAGAGAATTCATAAAAAAATATAAAATAGATATGCTCCTTTTATAAGTAAATTATAAAAGTGGCATATCTATTTTATATTCAAAAGGCTATATATCTAATAAGTTTTTCTTATAAGAAGAATACATATTTCTTAATAAACTCATTTTAGATTCTAATTCTAAATAAAGGTCAGAAGCTAGTTGTAAATTATCTTCATTTATAGCATTTTTAAGTCTTGTAAAAAGACTATGAGTAGAATTTGTATCTTTCATTATATAAAGCCTTAAGTCATGAATTTTCATCCAATTAGTTAAATCTAAATCTAAAGCTTTATTTGAGTCATGAAGGCATTTACAACTTCTTATTTCAGTAGTAAATTTATTTACTATTCTATGGGCAATTTCCATTTTCCATCTTTTAATTGTTGCCATTCTAAAGCTGTTAATAAGTTGTTCAGTTAAAACACCATTTCTTTTTAAGACTTCTACTTTTTCAGGATATTTATCTAAAGCATTAATATTTTCATAAATAGTGGCTGGTGCTTTACCAAAGAATTTATTTCTTTCTTCTTCAGTAAAATCTTCAAATACATCTTCTTCTGCTCTATACTTTCTATATTTTTCTAAGTAATCAGATTCTTCACCATATTCTTTTGAAAGTTCAGCTAATAATTCATCTTCAGTTTTATTATTTTTTATAGCATAAAGAATACCATCAAGCATAGCCATATAGCACACAGCAATAGTTATATATGCATTAGAGTGAGGATTTGGAGAACGTAATTCAAATCTTGTAGCTAAAGGATTAGATAAATCTCTAATAAGGCCAATAAGTATAGATCTATTTCTAGATGGATTACTTGGAGATAATCCAAGAGAAGTTACTATACAAACAGGAGCTTCAAATCCAGGCTTTAATCTTTTTAATGAATTATTTGTTGAAGAAATAAAAGGATTCATAACTTCATAGTTTTTAAGTATTCCCATTAATGAAGCATATCCTAAAACGCTTAAGAAGTGTTCTTTTGTAGTATGGAATAAGTTAACTCTTTTTCCGTTCTTAAGTTTTAAGCTAACACCTACATGAACATGCATACCAGAACCAGCAACACCATCAATAGGTTTTGCCATAAATGTAACATCTAGACCATGTCTTCTATATGTTTCTTGAACTAATATTTTTATAAATAATTCATTATCAGCAGCTTGTACAGCATCGGAATATTTCCAGTCAACTTCAATTTGTTCCATTACATGATCAAAGTTACCAGAAGCATCTAACCTAGCTTTAACCCCACCAACTTCTTTATGTCCCATTTCAGGTTCAAATCCATAGGCTTCCATTAATAATAAACTTTCTTCTAGAGCAGTACGAACTTTACCTTTTGTTCTTGTCCAATATTGCTCATGAAGAACTTGAGATGTAGATAATTCTTCAAGCTCTGCATCACTATTAGGAGTTTTAACCCAGAATTCTAATTCAGTGGCTGAAGTTATTACTATTTCAGATATATCATCTTTTTTTATATTATAAACGTCTAATATTTGAGGATGTGTTTGGAATATATTCCACAGGTTATCTTTAAATGTTTCAACAGCATTATTTAATATGTTTCTTGAATCTACAGGCTTATTATCATGATATAAGAAACAAGGAATTCTTAAAGTACCAACAGGTTTATTAGTTGATTTATCAATAAAATCATAGTTGTAATCAACAAACCATTTGCAGTTTAAATCGGCAATCATATCCACTTTAGCGTTATTTAATGTAGCGATTCCAGGTAAAACAACTGATGAACCATCTGTTTGGACAGCAACTCCGTGTAAAAATGAATCTAAATCATCTAAAAATAAATTAACCGGGATTTTTTCATCAGTATCATTTCCAGAAAGATCAACTCCAACAAATGATACAAACTTAATTTCTGGATGAGCAGATAGAATCTCTTTTACTTGATCATTGCTATGATTTTCTTTAGATATAGTATAAAGTAAATTGTCAAACATAAGCTTAGTTTCGCAAAAATTTATAGATTTTACGAAATAAATTCACATCCTTTCTTTAATTATCGAATAATAAAATATAAAAAATAAAAAATATTCGTATTTCCTTATAGTGATTTTATTACAAATTTGTTAATTATGTCAATATATTTATTTTATAATAAATAAATAAGATTTATAGCATATGAATTTCTTTAGTTTCTGAAATAGAGAATAAAATAATGTGAAAAGGTTAAAAATATTTTATAAATGAATGTTAATATTTTCAATTTATATTCTTATGATATGATAGTAGATTTTAAAGTTTAATAATAAAATTAAATCTTTTATATCTACATAAAAGGAGAAGTATTATGAATAATGTTTTATGCCCTAATTGTAGAGAAGTAATTTTTGAAGAACCTAAATGTGAAGCTAATGGAATTATAACTTGTGATAAGTGTAAACAACAAATTATATGGAAATGTAATGGTAAAAACACTGTAACAAAAGCTGTTTTATAGTATTTATAAAAATAGTTTAAATAAATGAGATAGGTGTATGGAGAAAAAATAAAAGGTATTATATAATATATTTATAAAATAATTACAATTATGTTATAAATAGTTTTATTATTATATTAATATGCATAACATAATAATTCTAAAAGTTTTAAAAAGTGGGGTGGAGAAAATAAAAAAAAATAAAAGAAAATTAAGAGATGAATTATATGGTATATTAATTACTTTGGCAGTAATATTTATTAGTATTTTAATCTCTAAAAGTTATTTAAATCAATATTTTGATGTAATATTATATGCAGGAGTATTTTTAGTAGCTAGTGGATTTATATACGGAATTATGAAATTTGATAATATAAAAATTGGACAAACTATAATAATTGGAGGAATAGCAACAATGCTTTTGAGTTGCTTAATGTAAACGAATACTTATTTATAATTAAAAAGGGTTATGTTAAAACTTTATTTAACGTAACCCTTTTTAATAATATTTTACTCTAAATTTCTACTAGTATATTCATCATACCATCTATTAAATATAACTCTTATAGAAGCAGCAACAGGGACAGCAATCAGCATTCCAATTAGTCCACCAATGTTACCACCAACTAAAATTGCCATCATAGTAAATACAGCATGAAGCCCCACACTATTACCAACTATTTTAGGAGCTAATAAATTATTATCAACTTGTTGAACAATAAGCATTGCAATAATAGCATATATAACTTTTATAGGTCTTCCACTTAACAATCCCATAATGGCAGCTAAAACTGTACCAACTAAAGGACCTACATAAGGAATCATATTACAAATACCAGCAATAAGACCTATTACAACAGCATAATCAATTCCAACAATAGATAAAGCAATGGCAGATAATGCACCAACAAAAAATGCTTCTAATAGTTGACCTCTAATAAACCTAGAAAATACATCATGGATTATTATAAAGTTTTCTGTAATTTTATTTCCAATACGACTTTTTTTAAATATTAAATAGTATAATTTTTTCCATAATTCAATAAAGTATTCAGAATCTTTTAGGATATAAATGCTTATAATAATTGCAATGAAGAATGAAGCAATACTACTACCAATAGACATAATATTAGAAGTCATAGCCCCTAGATTGCTAATAATATATTTTTGAACGGTATCAACTATTTGAATAATATAAGGTTGTAAATTATCTATAAATGGTATATTTAGGTTTTTTAGTGTATTTTCTATTGATGAAGCAGAAAATGAGCTGCTATTTAAATAGTGAGATATATCGGTTATTATATTTGTTATTGTTATGTTTTTTGATAATTGACCACCTATCATAAAATAAATTCCACAAAGTACAGCTAAGACTATTCCTATTATTAGAAGGTAAGATGACACAATAGAAATTACTCTTCTAGTACCTTTATTCTTTATTTTAAGTAAATTATTTGTTCTAAGAAAATTTTCTATAAATTTTGTTAAAGGGTATAATAGATAAGCTATTATTATAGCAATAACTAAAGGTTTAATTAGCACTAATATATTTTTAATTATTTCAATTGTTTTAGAAAATATAACACCTATATTAGACATTATTGTTAAAGATAAAAATATTGCTATAGCAGTTAATGTAACATATATAGAATATTTTAAGAGCTTCTTATCAAAGTCGAATTTCAATTATTTCACATCCTATTCTCCTAAATTTAATTATATAAATTATAGTATATCATAAAACTAAAGGTCGTATAAGTAATTTTTCCTATAGTAGGAATTTTGTAAGATTTTATAGAAATAAAAATTCACTATATTTTAAGAAGGAAAAAAAGAATAGCGTATAGAATATTTTAAATTATCAGAATATTTATAAAATAATAGTGGGAGGAGAATATAGAGGAATATTTTTATTAATAGAAATATATAATAGATATAAATTACTTAAATATAATTTTATGTTATAGCATTAAACTAAAAATAATTCTAGGGAGGAATGTGGCATGGAAAATGTTTATTCACAAATTGATGTTAATGCATATGTAGCAAAATATATAGATGAAATGGGATGTAGCTTAAGTGAAGCTTGTGAAGAATTAGGGATAGACCCATCAAAGGTATTTGTATCATATTCTAACGAAGATGAATTTAATTAATTTTATAATGAAAAAATTAGCAGATTGAAAGTTAAATGAATGTTTAAGTTTCAATCTGCTTTTGTTAATATAAAAATAAATTTCAATAAGCATATATTAAAATATTGTAATTAAATATGGTGTGGTAAAATAAAGAGGGGATAGAGGTGAAAATATGAAGATACAAAATATAGGAAAAGAATATTTAAGTTGTTTTTTCAAGTATATACTTAGTATATTTACTGCAGTATCAATTATAGCAGTTTCTACAATTATAGCTTTAAATCTTAAATTTATATATAAACTTATTATATATAAGTATAATTTGATTGATATTACAGGTGTATCAGCAGAAAATTTAATGAAGGAGTATGGGGGACTAATAAATTATCTCCAAAATCCGTTTATAAAGTCATTAAAATTTGAAAATTTTATTATGAGTCCTTATGGCGAAATACATTTTTATGAAGTAAAAAGAATTTTTATTATATTAATAATTATAGGAATAATGTTCCTAATAATTAACCTAATTTATTTTATTATAGGAAGGGTTAAAAATAATAGAATTTACATAATAAAAATTATAAAAAATCTTAACTCTGGATCAAATATTTTAATTGGATTTTTTATAGTTTTAATAGGTGTATATTTTATAGATTTTTCAAAAGCATTTATAATATTCCATAAAATATTTTTTAGAAATGATTACTGGATATTCGATGAAAGAATTGATCCAATAATAAAGGCATTACCAGAAGACTTATTTATGATATATGGAGCAGTAATATTAGGAATAATAATATTAATAGCAACAGCTATAAAAACAGTAAACAGAAGAGTAATTATGAGGGAAGAAAATTAGTTAAAAAGATATATTTTAAATCATGAAATAAAAAGAAGATTTAAATAGCAAATAAATAGTAATATCTAATGCACATATTATAATGAAACTTTCTATTATAATATGTGCATTAATTTTATTTTTAAAGAGGAAGGGATATGGGGAAAAAAGCATCTCTTAGTTTATGCATGATTGTAAAAGATGAAGGTAAAACTCTAGAAAGATGTTTAAATTCTGTAAAGTCATTTATAAATGAAATTATTATAGTAGATACTGGTTCTAAAGATAATACAGTAGAAATTGCAAAAAAGTTTAATGCTAAAATATATAAATTTAAATGGATAGATGATTTTTCTGCTGCAAGAAATTTTGCATTTAGTAAAGCAACTTCTGACTATATAATGTGGTTAGATGGTGATGATTTTATTAATGAAGATGATATAAAAAAAATAGAAAGTTTGTTAAGTAATATGGATAGTAGCTATGACTATATTAGTGCTGAATATATATTAGCAAGAAATAGTGAAGGAAAAGTTAGCACATCTTTAAGAAGAAATAGAATAGTAAAACGACAAAGTGCTTTTTTATGGGTAGGAAATGTACATGAATATCTAGCTGTTTATGGTAAGGGGCTTGAAGGAAATTTTTCTATAGAACATGGAAAGGTTAAAGAATATACAGATAGAAACCTACAGATATTTAAGACTATGGAAAAGAATAATAAAAAGTTTACCCCAAGAGATATATACTACTATGCAAATGAATTATTTGATAATGGTTATTATAAAGAGTCTATAAATCAATATAATAAATTTATAGATACTAAGGAAGGATGGATAGAAGATATAAAAGGAGCTTATTTAAAAATTATAAGAGCTCTAAATTTAATAAATGAGAAAGATAAAATAGTTGATGTTGCACTTGAATCATTAAAAATAGATACTCCAACTGCAGAAATAGCATGTAGTTTAGGAGAATATTACTTTGAAAAAGAGAATTATAATCAAGCGCATTTTGGTATAGAGTTGCATTAGATTCAAGGCCTAGTAGTTTAAATATGTCTCTTACTAATAGTGATTACTATACTTGGATACCAAGTCTTCAACTTACAGTTTGCTATTATAATTTAGGAAATTTAAAGTGTTCATATTTTTTTAATGAATTAGCAGCTAGTTTTGATGGAGATAAAGAAAAAATAGAATATAATAGAGAGATTTTTAAAAGAGATTTTAAAAATTTAAAAATGGAATTGCCTAAATTGTCATATCCATTAAAATTAAGTGATTATATTAATTATTTATAGAAGGTGCCCCAGGGGAAAGTGAAGCAAGGAAAAGATAACTAATTCTCAGGGGCTAAAGTTAAGACATATAGGAACAAAGTATAATATAATATAGTCTAATTATTATAAGGTAGTTATAAAGTTTAATACATATCGTAACAAAAGAGGGAGGGACACGATGGTTTTTAGTAGCATTTTATTTATATTTAGATTTTTACCGATAGCAATGTTTTTTTACTTTTTAACGCCAAATAGGTTTAAAAATTTAACATTACTTTTAGTAAGTTTAATATTTTACTCATGGGGAGAACCTAAGTATTTTTTAATAATGCTGGCATCAATATTTGTAGATTATTTTGTTAGTATTGGAATTGATAAATATAAAGAGAAGAAATTTAAGAGAGTATTACTATTATGTATATCTGTATGTTTTAATTTAGGAATGCTATTTTTCTTTAAGTACTTTAATTTCTTTTTAGAAAATATAAATAGTATATTTGGATTATCATTACAATATGTAAAAATAACATTACCATTAGGAATTAGTTTTTATACTTTTCAGACCATGTCATATACCATAGATGTATTTCTAGGAAAGGTGAAAGCTGAGAGGAATATAATTAATTTTGGAGCATTTGTATGTTTATTTCCGCAACTTATTGCAGGGCCTATAGTTAAATATACGGATATAAGTCTTGAGTTAAAAAGTAGAAAGATAAACTTACAACAAATACAAGAAGGAATTCAATTATTTATACTTGGATTAGGAAGTAAAGTTATAATAGCTAATAATATAGGTGCGCTTTGGACAGAAGTAGAGGTAAAGGGGTTTTCAGATATAGGAACAATAATGGCTTGGATGGCTATTTTAGCATTTTCACTTCAGATATATTTTGATTTTAGTGGATATTCATTAATGGCAATAGGATTAGGAAGAATATTAGGATTTAATTTTCCAAGAAACTTTAATTATCCATACATATCAAGAAGTATAACTGAATTTTGGAGAAGGTGGCATATTACATTAGGGTCGTGGTTTAAAGAATATTTATATATACCATTGGGTGGAAATAGAGTAGGAAAAATAAGATTATATGTAAATCTTTTTATGGTATGGTTTTTAACAGGATTTTGGCATGGAGCAAGCTATAACTTCATATTATGGGGATTATATTTCTTTATTTTAATAAGTATAGAAAAAGCAGGTTTATTAAAAGTGTTAGAGAAAAATAAAATTATATCACATATATATGCAGTATTTTTTATAATTATTGGATGGGCGATATTTGCTGTAGTAGATTTAGGGCAATTAAAAATATTATTACAAAAAATGTTTACTATAAATATAGATAATCAATGGATGTATTATATAAAAAATTATGGTATTACATTTATAGTAGCAATTATATTTTCTACTCCATTAATAAAAAATTTATATAATAAATTTATAAAAAGTGATATTTTAAATACAATTATTTTAATAACTATATTTTTAATATGTGTAGCATATTTAGTTGACTCCACCTATAATCCTTTCCTATATTTTAGGTTTTAGGAGGGTGATTAAATGAAAAAAAATTATTTATTATATAGTTTTATTTCTATAGTTTTAGTAATGATGATTATCGGATTAGTTAGTAATGATAAGGAATTTTCAGAGCTAGAAAATAGAAATTTAAAGACAAACGTAAAATTTTCTTTTAAGAATTTTTTAAATGGAAGTTTTCAAGAAGATTATGAAAAGTATATAAATGATCAATTTCCATTAAGAGATAGCTGGATTAGTTTAAAAGCTATAAGTGAATATGCATTAGGTAAAGTAGAGAATAATGGAATTATATATGGAAAAAATGGAGAGCTTTTTGAAAAGTTTGATACATTAAATGAAGAAAGATTTAAGAATAATGTTATGGCTATAAAGAATTTTGGAGAAAAACATAATGGTAGGGTTTCATTAATGATAGTACCAAATTCTTATGAAATATATAAGGAAAGTCTTATAGAGGGAGCACCTCAGATTATGCAAGAAGAAATAATCAATGAAATATATAAATATTCACTATATACAAATAATATAGATATTATGAAAAGTTTAATTAATAATAAAGACAAGTATATTTATTATAAAACAGACCATCATTGGACAAGTTATGGCGCATATTTAGGATATTGTGATTTTATAAATTCAATTGGTGATAAAGCCATAAGTTTAGAGAACCTTGAAGATGTAAATCTTTCAGGATTTTATGGAACATATTACTCAAAAGCAAAGCCTATTAATATAGAAGCTGATACGCTTACTTACTATAAGTTTAAAGATTTGACTATGGAAGTAGTAGGTGATAAAAGTTATGACTCTATATATGACTATTCTAAAGAAGATTTAAGAGATAAATATGCATTATTCTTATATGGAAATAATCCGTTAACTATAGTGAAAAATAATTCTCTTAATAATGGTAAGAAATTATTAGTTATAAAAGATTCTTTTGCAAATTCATTAATTCCATTTTTAACTCAAAATTATGAAGAGATACATGTAATTGATTTAAGAAGTTTTAATAGTAAACTAAGTAATTATTTAAATGAAAATAATTTTGACAATATATTAATATTATATAATTTTATAAACTTAGCAACTGAAAATACTATTTTGAAATTAAAATACTAAAATAAATGGCAAATTAAGACTATAATGTAGTCTTTAATCTGCCATTTTTTATTATAAAAAAGATAAAATACTTATAGTTTTAGTATCTATAATTTCACCTTTTTTAATCATATTTTTAATTTCTTCTAAGGTGAATACTTTAATATCTGTAAATTCATCTTCATCACAAGATTTATTTCCTTTATATAAGTCTGATGCTTTATATAAATGAATAATTTCATCACAGAAACCAGGTGCAGTAGCAATGCTACCAAGATGAATCATATTTTTAGCCTTATATCCGGTTTCTTCTTCTAGCTCTCTGTGAGCGCAAAGTAATAAATCTTCATTTTTGTTAATTTTTCCTGCAGGAATTTCAAGAATAGTTTTTTCTAAAGGTTTTCTAAACTGTTCAATAAGTATTATTTCAGTATCACTTAGAAATGGTATTATAGCACAAGCGCCTGGATGTTTAATTATATCTCTATTAGATATATTGCCATCAGGTAGCTTAACATCAACATTTACTAATTCTAAATAACTACCAGTATATATGGAGGTTTCTTTTATAGTACTCTCATAAAACTTCATAGATAATCTCCTTTAATATATTAATATTTATTACTATTAAAATTATTATATCACAAAATGTAGAAGTAATAGATATATCTTAGAATTTAATCTAAATATAGGGTAACAAACATATATATAAAGCATAGTATGAAAGTATAAAGTAAACTTATGATAATTTTGTATGGAAATAGGAGAGGATAAAATGAGATATTATAGAAGTCAAAGAAGCAATTCAGAGCACAGAATAAGAGATAATAGAAATGATAAGTTAAATTCTGGATATAATTTCATTAATGAAGAATTTAATTGTGAAACAATGAATAGTGATTATAAATCTAGTGAAAATAATACTAGAGATAGATATGAGTGTTGTGTTGTATCATCAAAATGTGATCATGGATGTCAAGGACCAAGAGGACCAAGAGGATGTCAAGGCCCAACAGGCCCAACAGGACCAACAGGACCAAGAGGACCACAAGGTGAAGTAGGACCAATGGGAAGAAGAGGAGCAACTGGAGCAACAGGGGCAACAGGACCTCAAGGTGCAAGAGGTATTCAAGGACCAACAGGGCCACAAGGTGTAAGAGGAGCAACAGGTGCAACAGGAGCAACAGGAGCAACAGGACCTCAAGGTGCAAGAGGTATTCAAGGACCAACAGGACCAACAGGAGCAACAGGAGCAACAGGAGCAACAGGAGCAACTGGACCAAGAGGATTACAAGGAGAACAAGGGCCACAAGGTGTTCAAGGTGAACAAGGACCTCAAGGTATCCAAGGATTAAGAGGTGTTACAGGAGCAACAGGAGAACAAGGGCCACAAGGTATTCAAGGTATACAAGGAGAACAAGGGCCACAAGGTATTCAAGGTGAACAAGGACCTCAAGGACCTCAAGGATTAAGAGGTGTTACAGGAGCAACTGGAGCAACAGGAGCAACTGGAGCACAAGGTGTAAGAGGAGCAACAGGTGCGACAGGAGCAACAGGAGCAACAGGAGCAACAGGAGCAGTAGGAGCAACAGGAGCAACAGGAGCACAAGGACCAATAGGACCAATAGGACCAACAGGAGCAACAGGGGCAACAGGAGCAGTAGGAGCAACAGGACCAGAAGGACCAGAAGGACCACAAGGGCCACAAGGTATCCAAGGTGAACAAGGACCAGAAGGGCCACAAGGACCACAAGGACCTCAAGGTATTCAAGGTGTTCAAGGTATTCAAGGTGAACAAGGAGCAACAGGACCAGAAGGACCACAAGGGCCACAAGGTGTAAGAGGAGCAACAGGTGCAACAGGAGCAACTGGAGCAACAGGACCTCAAGGTGTAACAGGAGCAACAGGAGCAACAGGACCACAAGGTGTAAGAGGAATAACAGGAGCAACAGGTGCAACAGGAGCACAAGGACCAATAGGACCAACAGGAGCAACAGGTGCAACAGGAGCAACAGGAGCACAAGGACCAATAGGACCAACAGGAGCAGTAGGAGCAACAGGAGCACAAGGACCAATAGGACCAACAGGAGCAACAGGAGCAGTAGGAGCAACAGGAGCACAAGGACCAATAGGACCAACAGGAGCAACAGGAGCAACAGGTGCAACAGGAGCAACAGGAGCAACAGGTGCAACAGGAGCAACAGGAGCACAAGGACCAATAGGACCAACAGGAGCAACAGGAGCAACAGGAGCAACAGGTGCAACAGGAGCAACAGGAGCAACAGGAGCAACAGGAGCAACAGGTGCAACAGGTGCAACAGGAGAATCAGGAGCTATAAGTAATTACGGAGTAATGCTTAGAGAATTTGGAAATAATGAAAATTTACAATATGCAGAAAATGTAAGCTTCCCAGAAAATCAAATTATAGGTGGAGATATAAGACACATTGAGAATGGAACAGATATAGAATTAGCTGGTGGTAATTCTTATTTTGTAAAATATACAGTATCTTATTCAGTAGATAATTGCAGATGTAGTGGAAATACAAATAGTAGAGAAGTAATTTTTGCATTAACAGATGGCAATAATATGATAATTTTAGGAAGCCAACATGTAGCTTCAGTTTCAGAGGAATTATATTCAAATAGTATTTCACTTGGTGTAATTATCAGACAAGATGAAGACTATGTTTTAAGATTAACTAATTTAACACGAGATATTGAAAATGTAAGAATTGAAGCTGCTACAGTAACTGTATTTAGATTAGAATAATAAATTTAAATATGATATAATAAGTAAAATAAAGAGGAGCTATTGATTTGGTATTCAATAGCTCCTTTTTCATAAAATAAAATTTATGGTACTATATTTTCTTCAATATTTTCATTATTAATATTTTCAGTATCAATTCTTTCAGAAGTGTTTTCTTCTTGAGATGAGTCTACAGAATCAGTATTATTGTCGGTATCTAATAATGTAGAATTATCCTCATCTTCAGATAGTGTAGGTGTATCTAAATTTTCAGATCCATTTATAATAGGAGAGTCTGAAGTTTCATTAGAAGTATTATCAGTATTTTCTAAATTACTTGAACCAGAATCTTGATTAAATAATCCAGTAAACCAATTCCAAAGCTTTTGGAAAAATCCTTCTTCATTATTATCTGAAGTATTTTCAATAACATCACTATCAGTTGCATCAACTACAACATCATCACCTAAAAGATTATCATTAGTAGTTTCTAAGATACCTAAATCATCATTTGTATTAGTAAATAAATTCTTAAACCATTCACCAATTCCACTAAACCATTCTTTTATAGAATCAATTAAGTTAGTTGGAACTTTTTCACCTATTGCTTCTAATTTTTCATTAACAACATCTTTAACACTATTTAAAGCATTTTTCATTTCTTTATAATCATAATCTTGAGCTGCCACTTTAGACATTAAACTTTCTAATTGTTCTTGCTGCTCTGGTGTTAAAGTTACATTATAATTATTAGTTATATTATTTATAGTATCTGCAATTTGTATTGTGTCTTGAGTATTATTTTTAATAATTTCAGTTTTTATATCATTAATTACACCAGTAGCTTTGTCTTGTCCAATATCTTCACCTAAATCACCAGTTATAATTAATTCTTCAGATGCAATTTCTTTTTTCTCTTCATCAAGTGGTTCTCCAGTTGCATCTTCAAATGCTTTTATTATTCCTGTTAAAGCACCAGTACCACTAACACCCCCTGATAAAGGAGTCATAGCTATTACGTTTGCATCAGTTATTCCACAAGTAGTAAGAGTACTTGCTATCATTGAAGAAGTAACATATGTTAGGTTAACAGTTTTAACATGAATAGCACTTCCTTTTTTTGTTGGTTGAACATAAGCACAAGAATATGTTTTAGTACCTATTTGAGATTCAGGGGCAATACCTTCTAAATATTTTCTTTCTTCTAGATTATTAACCTCTAATATAACTACTTCATTTTCTTTTACACCAAAGTAATCTAAAACCATTTGTTTTTGTTCAGCAGTTAAATTTGCACCTAGTGTTACTACATTAGCAGTATCAGCATAAGCTGGAGTTATATTTCCTAAAACAATTGCACAACTTAAAAGCAATGCTGTAATTTTCTTTTTTAATCCCATAGTAATCTCCTTTTAAATAATTTTAATATAATTATAGTAAAGTTATACATATTATTTTATAGATAAATAGCATGTACAAACTATTTTAATAAATTATATATGATTAATATGGCAAAATCAAATGAACAATTTCTTAAAGAATTATAAAATATGATATAATGTGTAAATAAACAAAAGAAATTTAGTGAGGTGAGAAGTTTGGCTAAAGTTATAGTTGTTGGAGGAGGACCTGCGGGAATAATGGCAGCTCTTAGTGCAGCAAAAAATAATGAAGTTACATTAATAGAAAGAAATAAAGAGATTGGTATGAAGCTTAGACTTACAGGGGGAGGCCGTTGTAACATAACAAATAATAGGGATATAGAAGAGTTTTTTGATAAAATAGTTAACAATAAAAAATTTCTATATAGTGCATTATATACATTTTCTAATTACTCACTTTTAGAATACTTTAGTAATAATGGCCTTGAATATAAAGTTGAACTTGATGAAAAAGTATATACTAAAAGCGATAAGGCTGATGAAGTAATAGATTTATTAAGAAATGATTTAGAAAAAAATAAGGTAAGGGTTAGATATAACACATTAGTAAATGATTTAATAATAGAAGAAGGAACAATTAAAGGGGTTATAACATCTTATGGTGAAAAGATATTAGGTGATAAGGTTATAATAACTACAGGAGGAAAAAGTTTTCCTCACACAGGCTCAGATGGTTCTATGTATGATGTATTAGAAAAGTATGGGCATACAATTACTCCAATAAGAGCAGCTTTAATACCTCTTGTCATAAAAGAAGATTTTGTTAAAAAACTTCAAGGTGTTGCAATGAAAGATGTTATAGTATCAGCAAAAATAAAGAAGAAAAAAGTTGAAAAATTTGGTGATATGTTATTTACTCACTTTGGGATATCCGGTCCAGCAGTACTAAAGCTTTCTTCATATGTAAATAAAGCTTTAGAGGATGGAGAAGTAGAGATAAACTTAGATTTCTTAAAAGATAAATCTAAAGATGAAATATCTCAATTAATAAGAAGCAACCCAAATAAAACTGTACTTAATAATATAAAGGGAATACTTCCACAAAATTTCTTAAAGGTAGTTTTTGAATTATTAGGTTTAACAGAAGTTAAGGCAAGTGATTTAAAAAAGGAAGATGAAAATAAGATAATAGAATGCATAAAGGAGATGAAGCTTACAGCTAGAGAGACATTAACTATTAAAGCTGCACAAGTTACATCTGGTGGTGTTAAAGTAAAAGAAATAAATGCATCAACAATGGAGTCTAAAATTATTAGTAATCTTTATTTTGCAGGAGAGGTTATAGATATTGATGCTGAAACTGGAGGATATAATCTACAAATGGCATTTTCAACAGGATATTTAGCAGGATCAGATTTCTAATATGTTTAAATATAATATTTAAGTATGAATGAAAAAAAGAAGATTGAAGTTGTTTTAACAAATTAAATCGTCTTCTTTTTTATTTCATTTAATAGTTCTAATTCATTCATTTAATAAATCCTCCTAATATTTTTTATTACGTTTATCATAAGGCCTATATAAATCTTTAAATATAGTGCCGATTAATAATGCTGTTTCAGGTTTTAAAAGATTTTCATATTCTTGAAGAATAATGAAAGCTTTTGCATAATTGTTTTCGCGAGTTTTTCTCATATAATTATCATCCTTTCGTAATCAACTATTTACTACATAATATGAAAATAAATGATGTTATGTTACTAATTTTATAGTCTTGTAGCAAATAAAGATAAAAAGAATAATATGATAATAAACAAGTTTTTTTAGGAAAAAATGATGAATAAAAATCAATTTAATAGTTGGGAAGAGATTTTTAATTTCTGTAGTGGAAAATTCAATAATTATGATAATAATAGTAGCGAAACTGAAAGTGATAATTCGGAAAATAGCAATAATGGAAGTAGTAATAATGAAAGTTCTTCTCAATGTAATAATTGCAAGCCTGATGGCAGACAAGCACAAGCTGATGAATCAGCAAGAAATGCAGATAGTGATATTCCAGGAGGATTTCAAGATATTCCTCCACAAGTGTTACTTGTTATTGGAGAACTATTAGGTAATGTTATAGCTGGAAATATTCCATTTAATGTACAAAATGTACTTGGAAATTGGTTGCAATTGGTTGGGCAAGCTATTGAAGTATTTAATGCACAACAACAATATTATCAAGGTGGACCGGGAAGATATTATAGTTATGTTTATAGAAATGTAGCTAATCCATTCTGTACTTCAGAAAGTGATGAATCTCAAACAAGTATAATACCTAATAAAAATAATAGTACTACTTATACTAATAATGGTTTTAATTATAATTCACAGAAAAATAATACTAAAAATGCTGCATTTAAAAAAACAAGACAAAGAAATACAAGTAATGATGAAATAAAACAACTTAAAGAATGTATATTAAGTTTATCTACTCAAATAAAAAGTTTAAAAAAGGAAATAGAAGAGTTAAAAAGATATAAATGAACAATCATTGAGAGTGTTCTTTATATCTTTTTCTATATAAAAATATATAGATAGTTACTATAATGAATAGTTATTGTTTTATAAGGAGAAATTAATAGAGTAAAAAATATATAGTTGAGGATAGTTATAATGATAAATTATATTGTTAAGAAATATAATATAAATCTTACATCTATGATTAGAAATGGAACGGTTGCAGTAATAACTATGTTTGGTGTAGGAATATTATTTGGAAATAAAAATTTAATGTTAGCTTTTCCTATAGCATTAACATCTACAGTTATAGGAAGACAGAACTTTTATGTAAAACCAATAAATAGAATAGTTAGGATATTAGTAATAGACTTAATTATAGTATTAATAGCTTTTTTATCATCTTTAAATGTATGGACAGGAATAATAATAGATTTATTTGCTATATTTTTCATTATATACATTATAGTATCACCTTACGATGCAACTTATTATAAACCATTTATAATGTTATATGTTTTTACCCAATATGCTAATATTTCTATTAATGAATTACCTAAAAGATTATTATCTATAGTTTTTGGGGGTATAGTTATTTTATTTTGTACCTATATAAAAAGAAGTAATGGTAAAGATATGCTGGGAAAAAGTATTAATTCAGCATTCTTAAACATAAAGGTTCAGATTGAAAATATTATGAATTTAAAATATGACGAAAAATTAACTTCAAGTTGTTCAAGAATAATGATGGATTTAGTATATAAGGTGTATATAACTAGATATAAAAAATACCTTACAACTAATTTAGGAACTAGCCAATTTAAATTATACTTAAATATTGAATATCTAAATATATATCTAAATAAATTGTATAAACAATATAGTGAAAATCAAATATCTAAAGAACAGATGTTAGATTTATTATCACTAATTGAATTAATTACAAGATATTCTAAGGGTGGATGTAAATTAGAAGATATTATATATAAAAATAAGTTTTTAAATCAGAAATATAATAACAATAAATTTACTGTATTTAGAGATGTACTACTTATAATAACATCTATAATAGAAGAGCTTAAAGAGGTAGAAAGGATAAATGATAAAGATGTAAATAAGATTTATAAGGAATGGGAGAGAAGTTATTTAGATAGACCTAAAGTAGTGTTTAAAGAATATTTTGTTACTTCATCAATAAGATTTAAATTTGCAGCAAGGATGTCAATAACATTAACATTAGCTATATTTTTAGCAGAGTTTTTAGGATATTATAAGGTAATTTGGGCTCTTATAACTATAATGTCAATTATGCAGCCTTATTATGAAGATACTATTTTAAAAATTAAAGAAAGAATAAAGGGAAATGTTATAGCAATTTTATTTACAGGAATAATAATTCATTTATTTCATTCACAATTAGTTACTAACTTAATATTAATTATGTCATTATACTTACTTTATGGATTTAAAGAATATTATAAAATTTCATTATTTGCAGCAATAGCATCTATTTGTATATCATCAGTATCAGTTAATTTAGATATACTATTATTTTATAGGATTTTTTATGTAATAGCAGGAGTGATAATAGTTTTATTAGCTAATAAATTTATTTTCCCGTATAAATTAAAGAATGGAATATCACAATTAGTAGAGAAAATATTAAGATATGATGAGTATTTAATTGATACTAGTAGAGAATACTTAAATAAAAGTAAGGGAGATAACTATATCAGGGATTTAATAATACATATTACACTTTTAACTCAAAAGTTATATCTTAGAAACAAACAATATAATAGTGAGGAAATAAATAGATTTATTGAGATAAATAATGAGTTTGTAATTAGAATAGGATATAAAGTTTTAATGGTTTATAAGAAAAAATATAATGAAAATATATTTAAATATATAAGTGATTTATATGAAAGGTTTGATAAAAATATAAAAAAATTTAAAAAGCAGATTGAATAATGTTATTAGAAAAATATAAAATAAAAAAATTTTATACAAGTTGCGGAGATGTAAGTATCAAGTGTGATGGAGAAAATATATAATTTATTCAAAATTGATTTTAAAAAAGCTGATAATTTATGTATATTATCAGCTTTTATGCTAATAATAAAAATATAAGTTATTAAAAAAGAATAAGGAAGCATAGCTCAGCTGGGAGAGCATCTGCCTTACAAGCAGAGGGTCACAGGTTCGATCCCTGTTGTTTCCACCATGAAAAAGATAAATGGATTCCCATTTATCTTTTTCTTTTGG
>JAFNXG010000126.1 GCA_017383505.1 Clostridium sp. | reverse complement strand
TTTCCTTAAGTTTAATACATTCATCTAATAAACCTTTTTCAAACATAATATCTACTCTTTTATTTATACGTTCATAAAGTTTATCTCTATCCATATCTAGTACATAGTAATGTACATGATATTTAGTTTTATAGAAGTCCTCTCCTGCATTAAATGAACTAAAAGGTTTATTAGTTACTTTATAAACTTCTAATGCTCTAATTACTCTTTTTCTATTATTAGGATGAATTGAATTATAACTAATTGGATCAATATTTTTTAACATATCGTGAATATAATTATCACCATGTTTTATTGCAAGCTCTTCTAATTCTTTTCTATAATTTTCATCATTTGTAGCATCAGTAAAGTTCATGTTACAAGTTAATGAATTTATATAAAGACCTGTACCCCCAGTTAAGATAGGAAGCTTATCATCTAATAAAAGATTATCTATTATTGGTTGTGCTAAATTTTTATAATCTACCACTGAAAATGGTTTATCTGGAGTAGTCACATCTAACATATGATGCTTTACTCCCTCCATTTCAGAAGGCATTATCTTGGCTGAACCAATATCTAAATATTTATATATCTGCATAGAATCTGTTGATACTATCTCTCCATTTAGACTCTTAGCTAATTCTAAAGATAAAGCTGTTTTCCCTACAGCTGTAGGTCCAGCTAAAACTAATATTTTATTTTTCATTGTTAAAACCTTTCTAAACTATTCTTCTAAATCTTTTTTCTAATTCATATTCAGTAAATTTGATAATTATAGGTCTTCCATGTGGGCAGTTAAATGGATTATCTAAATATCTTAAATCAGAAATAAGTTTTTCCATTTCTATTTGAGTTAAATAATCATTTGCTTTAACAGCTGCTTTACAAGCCATTGTAGCAATTTTATTAACTTTAACATCTACTGTTTTACCACTACCTAAGTTCTTTAAATTATCAATTATACTTAATAAAAAGTTTTTAGCATCTAATTTTCCTAAGAAATAAGGAACTTCTTTTAGTGCAATAGTATTTCCTCCAAACTCTTCTATAACAAAGCCAGAGTCTGCAAATACATGTATATTTTCTTTATAACACTCAAAATCATCTAAGGATAAATCTATTATGCAAGGTATTAATAATCGTTGCACAACAATTTCATTATTCTCAATATCCTTCACATACTTTTCAAATAGAATTTTCTCATGGGCAACATGTTGATCTATTATATATAGAGTATCTAAGTATTCAGCTAAAATATAAGTTTTTCTGAACTGTCCTATAATTCTTAGGTCAGGAAATTTAGGAGTAGGTTCAGAGTGTTTTAGTGTACTTTCTTCTGAGGATTTAATGTCTATAGAGTTATTATCTGATGAAGATGTATTTTTAATAATATCACTATTAGTATTATAAGTAGTTTCTAGATTACTATTTTCTTTTATACTACTTATATTTAAGTCTTCAGAAGCAGTTTTATTATCTGGCTGTTTATAATTATAATTATTAATATTTTTATCCTTATTTAACTGTTTTAATTTATTATATAAGTCCTCTTCTTTTTTTACATCATATATAGTAACTTTATTGTATACATCTTTTATAGATGGCTCTATTTTATTAGAAGAAGCAGGTTCGCTTATAGATGGTGTATTAGATTCAGAATCTAAATCTAGCTTAATCTCCTCTACAACCTCTTCAATTTCAAATTTATTATCAACTTTAAAAGAGTTAAAAATATCTTCTTTTAAAGCACTATGAACAGCATCAAAAACTCTTTTATATATAATTCTTTCGTCTTTAAACTTAATTTCTGCTTTTGTAGGATGTATATTCACATCTATAGAGTCAGGTGATAAATCTATAAAAAGTACAAAGAAAGGGAATTTATTAACTGTAGAGAATGATTTAAATGCATTTTCTACTGCAGCCACAATTGTTTTATTTTTTATATATCTATTATTGACAAAAATACTTTCATTATTTCTAGAGCCTCTAGCAATTAGCTCTTTACCAATGTATCCATGTATTTTTAACGTTTCATCCTCATATTCAAATGGTAATACATGTTCTGATATATTTTTTCCATATATAGTTCTGATTACATTGTTTAAATTACCATCTCCATATGTATGAAGAGTTTTTTTTCCATTATTAAATAGCTTAAAAGATATATGTGGATTTGATAGAGCTATTCTTAAAATAATATCATTTATTAAGCTACCTTCTCTTGAAGTTGATTTTAGGAATTTTCTTCTAGCAGGCACATTGAAGAATAAATCCTTAACCTCCATTACAGAACCATTATTCATGCCTATATCAGTTAAGGATATTTTTTCTCCAGCTTCTAAAACAAGTTCTTTCCCAAAATCACATTCTGCTGGCTTACTTCTAAAAGTTACTTTAGATACAGAAGCTATAGATGGTAGAGCTTCTCCTCTAAAACCTAAAGTACTTATAGAATAGATATCTTCAACTGTCTTTATTTTTGAAGTTGCATGTGGTAAGAAGGCTTTTTCTATATCTAAATTATGCACTCCTATACCATCGTCAATAACTCTTATAAGAGCTATTCCACCCTCTTCTATTTCAATAGTAATATTTTTAGAGCCTGCATCTATAGAGTTTTCTACAAGCTCTTTAACTACAGAGGAAGGACGCTCTACAACTTCCCCTGCAGCTATCTTATTAGATGTATGTTCATCTAATAAATTGATTCTTTTCATAGAGCACCTCCTATTTTAATTTTTTAGCATCTTGAACAATTTTAAATAGCATATTCATTGCATCTAAAGGTGTCATAGTCATTACCTCTATATCTGCAATTTTAGTTAATAAAGCTTCTTTTTCAAGCATAGTAAAATCCATTTGTAGAACTTCTGTGTTTTCTTTTATGTTTATAGGTGTATTATCTGTTTTAATTTCTTCAATAACTTTTTCTTCAATAACAGGTTCAATTATAACCTCTTCTTTTATCTCAACAATTGTACTTTTAACTTCTGTTGTAACTGCAGACTCAAG
>JAFNXG010000125.1 GCA_017383505.1 Clostridium sp. | reverse complement strand
GTTCAATTCCATCCAGAGGCTGCAGCAGGTCCAAA
Source organism: Clostridium sp. (assembly GCA_017383505.1). Taxonomy (GTDB): domain Bacteria; phylum Bacillota; class Clostridia; order Clostridiales; family Clostridiaceae; genus Clostridium. The sequence goes on along the minus strand of JAFNXG010000125.1, from coordinate 18,438 downwards.
GGATAGTGAATATATATTTGACAGATTTATGGAATATGCACTATAGGAGGGTTTAGAAAATGCCATTAAATAAAGATATTAAAAAAGTTTTAGTTATAGGATCAGGACCAATAGTTATCGGGCAAGCTGCAGAGTTTGATTATTCAGGAACTCAAGCATGCCAAGCGTTAAAAGAAGAAGGAATAGAAGTTGTATTAGTTAACTCTAACCCAGCTACTATTATGACTGATAGAGAAGTTGCAGATAAAATTTATATAGAACCATTAACATTAGAATTCGTTGAAAAAGTAATAGCAAAAGAAAGACCAGATAGCTTACTTGCCGGTATGGGAGGTCAAACAGGACTTAATCTAGCAGTTGATTTACATGATGCAGGAATATTAGAAAAATATAACGTTAAAGTTATAGGAACATCAATAGCTTCTATTAAAGAAGGTGAAGATAGAGAGCTATTTAGAGATATGATGAACAGAATAAATGAGCCAGTTATTACATCTGAAATAGTAACTGATATGGAAAGTGGTATGGCATTTGCAAATAAAATTGGTTATCCAGTTATAGTAAGACCAGCTTATACACTAGGAGGAACTGGTGGTGGAATAGCTGAAAATCAAGAAGAATTAAGAACTATTCTTGCATCAGGATTACAATTAAGTACTATAGGACAAGTTTTACTAGAAAAATCGGTTAAAGGTTGGAAGGAAATAGAGTATGAGGTAATGAGGGACTCTTATGGAAACTGTATAACTGTATGTAATATGGAAAATATTGACCCAGTAGGCATTCATACAGGAGATAGTATAGTTGTAGCTCCATCTCAAACTTTATCAGATAAAGAGTATCAAATGCTTAGAACTGCATCAATCAACATCATTAATGCAGTAGGAATTGAAGGTGGATGTAACGTACAATTTGCTTTAAATCCAAATTCATTTGAATATGCAGTTATAGAAATAAACCCTAGGGTTTCAAGATCTTCAGCTTTAGCATCAAAAGCTACCGGATATCCAATAGCAAAGCTTGCAGCTAAGATAGCTTTAGGATATGGATTAGATGAGATTAAAAATGCAGTAACTCAAAAAACTTATGCATGCTTTGAGCCAACATTAGACTACGTAGTAGTTAAGATTCCAAAATGGCCTTTCGATAAATTCTTTACAGCTGATAGAGCCTTAGGAACAAAGATGATGGCAACTGGAGAGATAATGGCTATAGGAGCTAATTTAGAATCAGCTTTATTAAAAGGTATAAGAAGTTTAGAAATAGGAAAATATTCTTTAGATCATCCCAAATTTAAGGAAATGAGCATACAAGAATTAAAAGAAATTGTAATGAAACCAGATGATGAAAGATTATTTGCTCTTACAGAAATGATAAGAAGAGATTATAGAATAGAAAGTATTGCAAAAATTACTGGAATAGATATATTCTTCTTAGAAAAATTTAAATGGATAGTACATGAAGAAACTAGATTAAAGTTAAGTAAAATAGACGATTTAGATAAAGAATGGTTATTAAACCTTAAGAGAAAAGGATTCTCTGATAAAGCTATAGCGGACATGTTAAAGGTTAGTCCAGATGATATTTATAGATTAAGAAGTATTTGGAATATAAAGCCAACTTATAAGATGGTTGATACTTGTGGTGGGGAATTCGAAGCATTATCACCATACTACTACTCAACTTATGAGCAATACGATGAAGTTGAAGTATCAGATAAGAAAAAAGTTATAGTAATAGGTTCAGGACCAATCAGAATAGGTCAAGGTATAGAATTTGACTATGCATCAGTTCACTGTGTAATGGCATTAAAGAAGATGGGAATTGAAACTATAATAGTTAATAATAATCCAGAAACAGTAAGTACAGATTTTAATATATCAGATAAACTTTATTTTGAACCATTAACAGAAGAAGATGTGTTAAGTATTATTGAAAAAGAAAATCCATATGGAGTTATTTTACAGTTTGGTGGTCAAACGGCGATTAAGCTTGCAAACTTCTTAAAGGAAAAAGGAATCAAAACTTTAGGAACTACAGCAGATCAAATTGATATGGCTGAAGATAGAGAAAAGTTTGAAGAGTTACTTGAAAGGTTTGATATAGCAAGACCTAAGGGTAAAGGTGTTTGGACTTTAGAAGAAGGTATAGAAGAAGCAATAAGGTTAAAATTCCCAGTACTTGTTAGACCTTCATACGTTTTAGGTGGTCAAGGTATGGAAATAACTCATGATGAAGAAGAGCTAACATACTACTTAAAGAATGCATTTATGAATGATAAGAAAAATCCAATTCTTATAGATAAGTACTTAATGGGTAGAGAAATTGAAGTAGATGCTATATCTGATGGAGAAAATATCTTAATACCTGGTATAATGGAACATTTAGAAAGAGCGGGAGTTCACTCAGGAGACTCTGTAACAATGTATCCAAGTCAAAATATCAGTGATGAAATAAAAGCAAAAGTTTTAGATTATACTAAAAAATTAGCTTTAGCTATAGGAATAAAGGGAATGATAAACATTCAATTTATAGAATTTGAAGGAAACCTTTATGTAATAGAAGTTAATCCAAGAGCTTCGAGAACAGTTCCATATATTAGTAAGGTAAGTGGAGTTCCAATAGTAGATTTAGCTACTAAAGTTATGCTTGGAGAAAAATTAGCTGACTTAGGATATGGAGTAGATGTTTATCCAGAGCCAGAACTAGTATCTGTTAAGGTTCCAGTATTTTCAACACAAAAGTTACCAAAAGTTGAAGTATCCTTAGGACCTGAAATGAGATCTACTGGGGAAGTTTTAGGTGTAGGTAGAGATGTTAAAGAAGCTTTATATAAGGGGTTTATTGGTGGTGGAATGTATCCATCAATGGAGAAAGGAAAAATATTAGCTACAATAAATAAACATGATAAATCTGAATTTTTACCAATAGCTAAAGATTTAGCTAAAGTTGGATATAAATTTATAGCAACAGAAGGGACTTGTAAATTATTAAGAGAAGCAGGTATTGATGCAGAAGAAGTAAGAAGAATTAATGAGAATGAACCAAATATCTTAGATGTTATTAAGAGTAATAAGGTTGACCTAGTAGTTAATACACCAACTAAGGGAAATGATTCTAAGAGAGATGGATTCTTAATTAGAAGGGCTGCTATCGAAAGAAATATAGGTGTTATAACAGCATTAGATACTTTAAGAGCAATTGCAGATGTTAAGGTATCTGAAATTGATAAGAAGGATTTAGAAGTATTTAATATAGCAGAATAACATAAATTGAAGCAAGGAACTTAATTTAAGGTTTCTTGCTTTTTATATATTAAGGAAAAAATTCTCGTAAAAAGTAAAAATATGTTGACTACGAACTAATGTTCTGGTACTATTTACTTAATAAATGAACATTTGTTCGGAGGTGTAGTATGAAAGGTAATAGAGGAATATTTGTAAAAGTTAACTATAAGAATATTGGTGAATTAAATAGTTTTATATATGATAGTATGAATGGAAAAAATAAAAATAAAGACAAATATGTTATGTGTGCAGGAAAGTATAATAAAGATGGATGGACAATGGTATTTAAAGCTAAAAATATGAGAGAAGCAGAAGAACTATTAAGTATTAATTCAGCTAAAAGAGAATTAGAAAGAAAGAGGAACTTATTTAATTCACAATTAATTGAAAATGAAATAGTATCAATACCATCTTGGATGTGTAACAATTAATAGATTTTTATATAAGAAAAATACATAATAATTTATATATTATAGTGAATGAAAGTAGATTTACTATTAATTAAGGTATAAAATAAAATTAATGAATATATAAATTGGAGTGAGATAACTTGGATAAAAAGAATTTGCCAATAGGTTTTTTAGATTCAGGCGTAGGTGGATTAAGTGTAATGAGAGAAGCGCTGAAGATAATGCCTAATGAAAATTATATATATTTTGGAGATTCAAAAAATGCCCCATATGGTGTTAAGTCTAAAAAAGAGATTAGGGACTTAACTTTTAATGTTGTAGAGTTTTTAATACAAAAGGGAATAAAGGGATTAGTTGTTGCATGTAATACAGCAACTAGTGCAGCGGTAAGCGAATTACGAAGAGTATATCCAGATATGCCTTTAGTTGGTATAGAGCCTGCAATAAAACCAGCAGTAGAGTTGAATAAAAAAGGAAAAATATTAATAATGGCAACTCCAATGACGATTAAGCAAGAGAAGTTTAATTTATTACTTAATAAATATAAAGAAAAAGGAGAGATAGTTCCTATACAATGTGCTGGTCTTATGGAGTTTGTTGAAGATGGAATTCTAAAAGGTGAAGAACTAGAAAAATATTTAGAGGATAAATTAAATCCATATAAGGAAGAAGAGATTAGTTCCATAGTTCTAGGATGTACTCATTATCCTTTTGTTAAGGGTACAATACGTAAGATTGTAGGAGAGGATATTGCTATAATTGATGGTGGAGAAGGTACAGCAAGAGAAATAAAAAGAAGATTACATGAAAAGAATTTATTAACTGATAGTATTGAGCCAGGAAATATAACTATATATAATTCTTTAGAAGATCAAAGAATTATTGATTTAAGTTTTAAATTAATTCAAGAAACATAAAAGCGTCAAAAGACGCTTTTTTTATAAAAAATTAATTGATTTATAGTTTAAATAAACTTATTAAAATTTTTTAAAAAATATTGTTAAAATGTTGACAATTAATTAAGTGAAGTGTATATTATTATTAAAGAAAAAAATTTCTGAATATTCTAAAGAGGAGAGATGGGTAATGGGCATTAATATAAATATAAAGGAATTTATAGGAGATAAGTACTCAGTAGAAGATGCTATATTAGTAAGAGAAATAGTAGAAAACAACTTAGATAAAGGGATAGTTTTAGATTTTAAGGGATTAGAGAGAGTACAATCAACTTTCTTAACAAGTATTTTTAGTAATCTAATAAATAAACTTGGAAGAGAGTATATTTTTAAACAAATTCATGTTAAAAATTTATCAAACTATAATGATTATTCAAGAGTTGTATTAGGAACTACTTTTCAATAATAATTGAATTTAAATGAAGCTCCAAATCTTTGATTTGGTCAATATGAATTTACAACTCGGAATGATTAAAGAGGAGTTGTTTCATAAGAAATTATATAAAATATTAATGAAAGAGTATTTAGCTTCGGTTTTCGAGGCTTTTTCTTTTTATTAAAATATAAATATTTAGAATATCTAATTTAGATACAATGTTACTTGGAGTAATATTAAAAAATAAATAAAATTCATATAAAACATTGAATTAGTATATAGAAATATGATAATAATAAATTATACCAAAAAATGAAAGTGAGGTAATTATGATGAAAAATCCTATAGTAACTATAGAAATGGAAAACGGAGATGTAATGAAGGCTGAATTATATCCTGAAATAGCTCCGAACACAGTTAAGAATTTTGTTGATTTAATAAATAGAGGTTTTTATGATGGATTAATATTCCATAGAGTAATACCTGGATTTATGATTCAAGGTGGATGCCCAGAAGGTATGGGAATTGGAGGTCCTGGATATAGCATAAAAGGTGAATTCTCAAGAAATGGATTTGCAAATAACTTAAAACATACAAAAGGTGTTTTATCTATGGCAAGAGCTATGCATCCAGACTCTGCAGGAAGCCAATTCTTTATAATGGTTGAAGATGCTCCTCACTTAGATGGGCAATATGCTTCATTTGGTAAGCTTATAGAAGGATTAGATGTGGCTAATAAAATAGTTAACAGCAAAAGAGATTATAGTGATAAACCATATGAAGATCAAGTTATGAAGAAAGTAACTGTAGAAACTTTTGGTGAGAAGTTTGATGAGCCTGAAATAATAGAAGACTAATTAAAAAGGCATATAAAAGTATAAGGCTGCATTAGGAGTTAATGCAGCCTTATATTAAATTCAGATATATTAGGGGTGTTGAGATGCTTGATAATAATAAGTGTATTTTGGTATACGGGTTATCTAATATTGAGTTAGAAAATATAAAAGAATTGGGATATAAATATAGTAGAAATAACTACAGAAATGTGTGAGATGACATTAATGGATGTATTAATGGGAGCTAAGTTTGAGATATTTAACAACAATATAATTGATGAAAAGGTAATATTATATAATAATTTATCTGAAGAGGAATTAAGAAAAGCAATAAAAGATACTAGAACAAAAATTAAAGATGGTATATTAGCTGTAGTAACACCACAGTCAATTAATTGGAAGATAAATTATCTTATCAAACATTTAAAAGAGGAAAAAGAATGGTATTCAAAAGTTAGAAAGGAAAGGTAAAATGAGTAGAGTTGGTGAAAAAATAAAAGATGCTAGAATAAAGTCTGGTATGACACAAAAGGCACTTGCAAAAAAGCTAGGAGTTGCAGAAAAATTTATAAATGAAGTTGAAACAGGAAGAAGAATCGTACAAGAATCATTTATAGATAAAGCATCAAAAGTTCTAAATACTGATTTAAATGATGTAAGTATGGTCGTAACAGATGAAGCATTAATGGAAGAAAGAAAAAATTATGCTATTACTAATAAGAAACCATCAAAAATAGAAGCTGATGAAGTATGGGATAATGCATTTTCTTCTGTTCTAAAAAATGTTCCAATTTATGACTACAGCTTAAAGAATATTAAGGGAAAAGTAGAGCTACCTATACACTCTAATAAGGTTGAAGGTTTCCCACAAGATAAAGTTATGTATTTAGAAATACAAGATAATGAGATGTCTGGATTTAGAATGATGCAAGGAGATTTAGCATTCTCTCATTTAGTAAAAGAAATAAGTAATAATGGAATATTCTTAGTTGATTACAAGGGTAGTAGAAAAATAAGACAAATAAAGAGCCTTGGAAACTCAAAGTTACTTCTTGTAAGTAATGGTGGAACACTTATGACAGAAACAGTAGAAAGTAAAGAAATATCTGTAATAGCAAAACTAGAAAGAATAGAAATTAAATTATAAAAAAAGTGCCAATTGGCACTTTTTTTATATTAATTCAAAAATTAATTATAAGCATATAATATATGGATCAATTTTTTATGGAGTTGATAAATATAGAAACAAATTCTTCAAATCAAAACAACTTAGGATTGTTAAGAAACTTTCCAACAGAACTTTTAGGTAAGTTAAATATATCAAATAGTTTTTTAACCAAAAGCGTAGAAAAAGAAATAGAAGTTATTATTATTTCAGGTGAGAGTGTAGATAAGGTCAATGAATCTGTAAAAAAATTAGGAGGTAGATATGAAGACTTAGGATATAATTTTGGAATTGTAGTTATTCCTATAGATAAGCTAGTTGAGTTAGCATCAGACCCTCTTATTGAGTATATAGAATTGCCTAAAAGTTTATATACTACAGATGAAGATGCTAATAGGGCATCTTGTGTTCCAGAAGCAAGCAGTACTTATAATTTAGATGGAAGTGGTGTATTAGTAGGATTTATAGATACAGGAATAGATTATACTCATCCTGCATTTATAAATGATGATGGTACTACCAGAATAAAATATATTTATGATTTAGATAATGAAGGAAAAATATATGATAGTGAAACTATAAATAGAGCATTAAAAGCACCTAATCCATTTTCTATAGTTAATACAGTTGATTTAGTTGGTCATGGAACTCATGTAGCAGGTATTGCATGTGCAGGAGGGAAAATAGATAAAAGGTTTTATGGTGTTGCACCTAATAGTTCTATAGCAATGGTAAAGGTTGCAAGAACTAGATTTGGTCTTAGTACTCAAATAATGAGAGGAATAAAATTTTTAATTGATAAATCAAAGGAGTTAAATTTACCTTTAACTATAAATATGAGTTTGAGTACTAATGATGGAGCACATGATGGTAGTAGTTTATTAGAAAGATATATATCAATAGTATCAATTTTAGAAAAAATTACTATAGTAATAGCAGCAGGAAATGAAGGTGAAGCAGCACATCATATTTCAGGTGACTTAGATAAGATAAATGAAATTTATTTTAATATAGGTGATGCTGAAACTATTATAGGAATAAATATATATTTATCTATATTACCAGAGGTTAGCATAGAAATTACATCTCCATCTGGTGTAAGTAGTGGAGAAATATTTTTAGCAGAAGGCTTTAGGGAAGGAAGAATAGGTGAGAGTGTTTATGGATTGTATAGCACAGGATCTAAGCCATTTGATATAAGAGGAGAAATTGGAATTATACTTAGAGGTATTAATGAATTTGTAATGTCTGGGCAGTGGAAACTAACTATTAAAAGAATAAATGATTATGAAGGAAATTTTAATATATGGTTACCAATATCAGAAGGGTTAAATATAACAACAAAATTTTTAGATCCTACAATAGATAATACATTAGGAATTCCTGCTACAGTAGATAATGTAATTTCTGTTGGTAGTTATAATTATTTAACTAATACTATTTCACCATTTAGTGGCAGAGGAAAGCCATTCACAGGTCAATATATTAAGCCGGATATAGTAGCTCCAGGGGAAAATATATATTCAACTATTCCTGATGAATCTTATGATAGAAAAACAGGAACCTCAATGGCTACTCCGAACGTTACAGGTATATGTGCATTAATGATGCAATGGGGAATAGTGAAGAAAAATGATCCGTATTTATATGGGCAAAGATTAAAATATTATTTAATTGAAGGTGCTAAAAAAGATAGAAATGATATAACTTATCCAGATCCTTCATGGGGATATGGAAAGGTTTGTTTATATGATAGCTTGAGATTAACTATGGGGCAGCTTGGATCAACAGGAGGATTTAATCTTAGACAGGATGAAAATCAAGGTAATGTGGCTGGTAATCAAGCAACACAAGGAAATAATAATATTACACCAACTAATCAAGTAACACAAGCAAACAACAATACAACAAATAATAATACTAGCAATAATTCGGATGAAGATATTATCTTTATATTAATTGAAGTTGCAAATGAAGATATATTAAATCAAATAACTTCTATACCTAATGTAACAGGTATAATGATATCGCCAACATTTGCAATACTAAGAACGCCTATAGATGAAGTAAATAGAATAAGACAATTAGCTAATAGTATAGTTGATTTTGATTTAACACAGATACTAACATTAAGCGATATATCACCAGTTGAAGCAAGTGGAGCATCTACTTTAAGTAATAATCCATATTTAAGATTAAATGGGAGAGGTGTATTGGTAGCAATAATAGATACAGGAATAGATTATTTAAGTGAAGAGTTTCAAAGAGAAGATGGTACATCTAGAGTATTTAGACTATGGGATCAAACAATAGAAGCAACAGAGAGTATATATGGATTAAGATATGGTAAGGAGTTTACTGAAGATCAAATAACAGCTGCTATTTCTGCCAAAGAAAAAGGTCAAGATCCATATACGATAGTTCCATCAAGGGATGAAATAGGACATGGTACTATGGTAGCAGGAGTGGTTGGTGGAAGAGGAATTGATCCAGATTTAAAAGGAATGGCACCTGACTGTGAATTTGTAATAGTAAAATTACAGAAGGCAAGTGAACTAGAATTGGGAAGAGGATATATTGCTCCAAATAAATTGGGTTATACAGCTTTAAATGTTCTTTTAGCATTAAACTATGCTGCAAGAGTAGCAAATAATTTTAATAGACCAATAGTTATATATTTACCATTAGGAACTAATATGGGATCACATGCAGGAGATGGATTATTGGAAAGGCCTATAGAAAATTTTACAAGACAGGTTGGTAATTTAGTAATAGCTAATACAGGTAATCAAGGAAATACAGAAACTCATGTTGAAGGAGTAATTGAAAGTACAGGTGGAGTAAAGGATATCGAACTTAGGGTAGGAAAAAATCAAAACATTATACCAATTCAAATTTATATAAATCAACCTAATATAGTATCATTATCAATAATATCTCCATCAGGAGAAATTATTGATAATTTGACATCTAAGTTATCTAGAAATCAAAAAATAAAATTTACTTATGAAGGAACAGAAATGATTATAAACTTTGTTAGTCCTGACTATATAACGGGAGATACAACTATTACAATAAAGGCTAGCAATCTAAGAGAAGGAATATGGAAATTTAGATTAACAGGGAAATATATTGTTGATGGAAAATATTATGCATGGATTCCTCAAAGAGAATTATTAGAAGAAGATACTAAATTATTATCATCAACAGATAGCACAACCTTAACAGAACCAAGTACTTCAAGGGGTGCCATTAGTGTAGCTTATTATAATCAAAATAATGACTCAATAGTCAGTAGCTCAGGTAGAGGATATACAAGAGATAATAGAATAAAACCAGATATAGCAGCAGGTGGGGTAAACGCAACAGTTGTAAAACCAAATGGAGGAAAAGGAACAGCTACAGGAGCATCTATTGCTGGTGCGGTAGTAGCAGGAGGATGTGCTTTAATTTTACAATGGGCAATAGTTAATAAAAATGATCTTGAATTATATTTACCACAAGTAAGATCCTATATTATTGCAGGTGCTAAAACTAGAGAGGGAGATATTTATCCAAATAGAGAATGGGGATATGGAATATTTAATCTACAAGGAGTATTTAACACAATAAGAGATGTATATGAGGCTAAAGAAAGTAATGGAAGATTACAAGATTATGATGAATATTCAGTTGGAAAACTTTTTGTTAGGAAACCTAGAGAGCTATAGCTTTGTAACTAAAGCTACGTAATATGCATATTAATATTAGTGGATTAATATATTGAGGAGTAATTATGGCTGATAAAGGTAGGTTAAAAATACAATGCTTTGTAGGTGATACTTATGAACCTGTAGAAGGAAGCAGAGCAATATTAGTACCGTCACAAGGTAATTCGGGAGGGAATTTAGGAGGTAATAAACAAGTAAATTTAGTAACAAATTCATCAGGCGAATCTCAAATAATAGAATTAGATGCGCCACCATTAGCATATTCTCAACAGCCATCTCAGCCTACACCATATAGTTTATATGATTTAAGAATTGAGACAGAGGGATTTCAAACACTTCTTATAAATGGAATTCAGATATTTCCTGGGCAAACTGCTATACAACAATGTCAATTAATAAGAAGCGATAATAGAAAGAGTTCAAGAGCAGATGTAATAGATATTTCTCCTAATACATTGAATGGAAATTATCCAGCAAAGATTCCAGAAGAGATTGATAAGCCATTACCGCCTCCAACTAGTGGAGTAGTACTTCCTAAACCGGAAGTACCAGAATTTATAACTGTACACACAGGTAGCCCTAATAATGATTCAGCACCAAATTATAAAGTTCTATATAAGGATTATATAAAAAATGTAGCATCCTGTGAGATTTACTCAACATGGCCTGAAAATACTATAAGAGCAAACGTTTATGCAATAATATCTTTTACTTTAAATAGAATTTATACAGAATGGTATAGAGGAAAAGGAAAGAATTATGATATTACTAATTCAACAGCTTATGACCATGCTTTTACTTATGGAAGAAACATATATGACAGTATAAGTGTAGTAGTGGATGATATATTTTCAAGTTATATAAGAAGACAAGGAAGAAAGCAACCTTTATTAACACAATATTGTGATGGTAAAAATGTACAGTGTCCTGGATGGATGACTCAATGGGGAAGTAAAGCTTTAGGTGATCAAGGAAAAACTCCATATGAGATATTAACTTACTATTATGGAAATGATATTGAGTTAGTTACAGCAGAAGTTGTAAAAGGTAGTCCAAGCTCTTATCCAGGATATGATTTAACTATAGGATCTAGTGGAGATGAAGTTCAAACAATACAAGATCAATTAAATAGAATATCTAGAAATTATCCATTGATACCTAAAACTGCAGTTGATGGAGTATATGGATCGAAAACTCAAGATGCGGTAAAGGTATTTCAAGGAGTATTTAATTTACCACAAACAGGAGTTGTAGATTATGCAACATGGTATAAAATTTCAGATGTTTATGTTGGGGTAACCAGAATTGCAGAGCTAAGATCATCTATAAATCAAAGAATATTTATACCACCAATATCTTTTGATATAATGAATTCAAAACAAGTTCCAAAGATAAATTACTTTGATGAATAAAAATATATATTAAAGGATAAAAAAGCTAACGACTTCAAATATAAAATATTAAGAGAAGACGTTAGCTTTTTACAATAAGGATAATTTATTTAAGAGTTTAATTCTGATTTATGTTTATAATAAAAATAAATACATTGAGTTATAAATATTAAGCTAAGTAAACCAAAAAGAGGGTATAATGTTGAGATTAAATTTGAAAATCCAACTTGAGATATTGGTAAAGCTACCGCTAGAACTATAAAGATACCATTTTTAAATCTTATGTTAAAAGCTTGCTCTAAGGTCTTACTAATTGAATAAACATCAGATACTTCTGTTGAAAACATCTCAAGCCAAATTATTACTAGTAATAATGCTTGTATTATACTACCAAATCTTTGGGCTACTAGAAGTAAAGGTATTTCAAGCTCAAAGATATATGGTTGATTAGCTAATAATAATAAATTAATAGCTGTAGATAATAAAGTTAATCCTAATGCACCAAATGCAATACCATAAACCATTATTTTTGAATTCCTTGTTTCATTACTTAAAGGAACTAATACTCCAGAGCAACAAAGAATATTATACCCACAGTAGAGAATGGTAGACATAGCAACTCCATTTTTAGGTGGAGCAAAACTAGATATATATTGTAATGAAATAGAATCTTTACAAAATAAAAAATATAGAACTATAATGAGTGAAATTGTACCAAGTAAAGCTGGAACAATGAATGAATTTACTTCGATAAGACCTTCAGTATCTCTTAATAAAAATATACTAGCAATGGTGAGCATTATTAATGAACCTATTATTTTAGGTAAACCGAAAAATTGATTAATTAAAGCACCACTTCCAGCAAGAATAATTGAGGCACTAGAAATTAAATAAAAAGTTGTTATTACTCCTGTTATTTTACCAAGTAAATTAGGACTTATTATTTTTAAAACATCACTATAAGAATTAAGTGAATATTTAATGCTTATTTTTGAAATTATTGATCCCATTAATATATAAAATACTCCGCAAAAAAGTATTCCGAAAAAACTAGTTAAGCCAAAAGAAGTAAAAAATTGAGTAATTTCTTTACCAGAAGCGAGCCCAGCACCCACAACTGTTCCAATAAATACAACAGCAATTTGAAAAATTTTAGTGAAATCTTTTTTCACGCATATCCCTCCAATATATTTCTAATATCTAATATATAAGCATTACAGTACAATTATTCTTTATTTGTGAATAAGCCATATTTTATTTAGGTAAAATAAATTTAAGAGATTGATTTAAGTGTAGAAATATATAAGGAGATTAATATGGACAACGTTAAAAAAATTATAAGTATCGTATTAGTTTTAACAATTAGCACATTGATTGGATGTACAAAGATAGAAAAAGTTGAAAATCAAAAATTGGATTTATTTGATGTTTTTAAAGGAAGAGATGTAGCAAAAAATTATTTAAATAGTATAAAAAATGGAGATATAATTTCAGCTAATAAACTTTGTGAAGAAGAACTTATTAGTAGTAATGTAAATATCTCAGAAGGAGTATCTGATATATCAGGATTTCAATTAGATAAAACTATAGCAAGTAGTGAATTTGCATACTTTATTTTTAATGTTATTAGAGATTCAAATATTGAACCTAAAAGCGATTTAGAAAGTTATACTATTAAGGTTAATAGAAAAGATGATAGTTATACTATAGGAGAAGTTAAATCAAAACCACAAAGAGAGTTATATGTAAGGAATAATGCTTTAAGAATAATAGGAGAACAAGGTGGAAAAAGTAGCTTAGTAATAAGTTTAAATAATATTCCTAAAGATACTTACTTAAGAGAAAATAAGATTATGTTATATAAAGAAAAGGTGCCAAATAATAATTTTGGAAAGGCTATATTAGGATTTACAGGAAAAAGGATAGCTATTTCGACTATAGATAATAAGAATACTTTTATTTGTATTGCATATATTGATGATACATTAATGAAATCTGGCACTGATCAAGTGTCTCAAGGAGAATCATCTAAAAATAATTCAATAAATGAATTACAAGAAGTTTTAGAAAAACCAGTAACAAGTAAAGTAGTATCTGTTGATTTATTAAATGAATCAACAGTAGAAGACTTTATATTTTCTAAGGATGACAATAATATAGCGATTAATTATAAAGATAAATTAGGAATAGAGAGATTAAATATATATAAGACTGATGATGGAAGTGAAATAGAAACTAAATTTGATGATATATTTAATAAAAATATATATAATATAAAGGCACAATATTTTGATGATGATAAATTATTTATCAATGTATATAAATCAGATGGAAATACTGATGATATTACAGGAAACTATAATTTTAATACAAAAAGTTTAGAATTGATTAAATTGTAATTGAGATGTAAGTAATTTATAATATAGTATAAATAAAAGAGGATAATGCAATATGCATTATCTCTTTTATTATAAAAAATAATAATTATATATATTAATAGTAGGTATACGCTTTATATAAGGAGAAAAAATGATAAAAGAATGGAATGGAAAAAGATATCATAGTTTAAATTATTTCCTAAGAAATAAATTTGGAGAAAAAATATATAAAATATCTTTAGATGGGGGGTTTACTTGCCCAAATAGAGATGGAAAGGTTGCAACAGGAGGTTGTACTTTTTGTAGCGCAAGAGGATCAGGAGATTTTGCGGGGAGCAGAATACTTTCCATTACTGAACAGTTTGAGGATAGAAAAGAAATGATGCAAAAGAAGTGGAAGGATGGAAAGTATATTGCATATTTCCAAGCATATACTAACACTTATGCGCCAGTTGATGAGTTAAGAAGAAAATATGAAGAAGCATTAGCACAAAAAAATGTTATTGCTATATCTATAGCAACAAGACCCGATTGTTTAGATGATGATGTTTTAGATTATTTATCAGAGTTAAACAAAAAAACATATCTATGGGTAGAATTAGGATTACAAACTATAAATGATGAAACGGCTCGTAACTTTAATAGAGGTTATGATTTTGAAGTATTTGATAATAGCTTAAAGAAACTTCAAGAGAGAGGAATAGAAGTAGTTGTACATACTATATTTGGTTTACCAGGGGAAACAAAAGAAGATATGCTAAAAACTGTAGATTATGTTGCTCATTCAGGAGCTCAAGGAGTAAAGTTCCACTTACTACACTTAATGGAGGGAACGAGAATGGTAAAGCAATATGAGAATGGGGAGTTACAGCTGTTAAGTAAAGAAGATTATATTGATTTAATTTGTGAAGCTGTTGCAATGATTCCAGAAGAAATGGTAGTTCATAGATTAACTGGAGATGCGCCTAGACAAAGTTTAATTGGTCCTATGTGGAGTTTGAAAAAGTGGGAAGTATTAAATGATATTGATAAGGCTCTAGTAGATAATAATATTTGGCAGGGTAAAAACTTTAAGTAATTTAGATGCTAATATTTTAAACATTTTTAGCGGTTGTGCAAATATATTTTGCAACAGCCGCTTTTTGATTTATAACACTTATGGAACAAAATGGGTTAAGAATATGTCTAATGGATGAAAGGAGCGAATATATTGGAGGCTTCAGTTAATAACTTTAATAGAGATGAATTAATTATAGAAGTAAAAAAAGCAAAGAGTGGAGATAAGGAAGCATTTTGTAATTTAATTAGGATAAATAAAGCTGCAATATATAGAGTGTCTAAAGCTATATTAAATAATGAAGAAGATATAGAAGATGCTATTAGTGAAGCCATACTAAAGGCTTATAAAAATATAAAAAAGCTAAAAGACGAGGCTTTTTTTAAAACATGGTTAGTAAGAATAGTTATAAACGAAAGTAATAATTTATATAAAAAAAGATTGAAAGAAATAGTAGTAGAAAAAGATCATTTTAAAAATATAAAAATTAATGATAACTATAAAGATTTATCTTTATATAATGCAATTAATTCTTTAGATGATGATTTAAGAACTACTACAATATTATTTTATTTTGAAGATATGAAGTATAAAGACATAGCTAAGGTTCTTAATGTTAAGGAGGGAACTATAAAGTCTAGATTATCTAGGGCCAAGGAAAAATTATATAATATTTTAAAGGAGGATCTTCATGGATAAATTTGATGAATATTTAAATAATAAAATTAAAATTGAAAAAGAAGAATTTGTGTTACCAAAATCTTTTGAGTATAAACTTGAAGAAGCTCTAGAAAATTTAGGTAAAGAAAGTAAAATAAATAATAAAAGATGGTATTGGAATACAAAAATATTAGTTACAGCAGCATGTTTTATGTTTGTATGTTTAACAGGAATAACAAATATTTATATAAAGAATTCAAATAAGGAAACACTTATAGAAAAAGGATTAAATAGTGAAGATAGTTATAAGAGTAAGGGTTCTCCTGAACTAGCTAATTACAATGAATTTAAAAATATAAATGATAATACTAATAATAAAATTAAAAATAGTGATTTACAATATAAATCAAATGATAATTTAATAGATTATAGTAATATTAATAAAATAATAATTAAAGATATATCAGTAAGTAATACTTATAAAGCTATAGATGATAAAGATAATATTAAGCACTTAATTCAATCTATAAATAATATTTATAAAGTAGAAATTCAAAATCAAAATATAAATAACGGTGATTTTTTAATTCAAACTAATGGGATAGATAGCAATCATTCTATAATTATAGAAAATGATATTATGAATATTAATGATAAATGGTATAGAATAGATTCAACGGAAGTGAATAACTTAAGAGAAATATATAATAAACTTAGCTATGACGCAAAAGATATTCCATATTGTAATTATTAAAGTAAAAGACCCTATAAATCATTATCATAATAATGATTTATAGGGCTTAAATTATATATTTAGAATTATAATTTTATAGGTAATTATAAAAATAATAAGTCTAGATTAAACTACTTGGAAAATAAAGAATTTTAAGTAGTATGACTCATCAGAATTCCAAAGTATTGGATGGTCAGAACTTTGAGTTCTAACTTCAATTTGTCTTAATGTTCTTCTAGCATCATGAGCAGCTTCCATAACAGTCTTCTTTAATTGTTCTTCACTCATATAATGAGAACATGAACATGTAGCAAAATATCCACCTGGTTTAACCATCTTTAGTCCTCTAAGATTAATTTCCTTATATCCTCTTATTGCTGCATTTATAGTATTTCTAGACTTAGTAAAAGCTGGCGGATCTAAAATAACAACATCATATTGTTTACCTTCTCTTGACCAATCTCCAAGAACATCAAAAGCATTATGGCATTCAAATTTAACAGTATCTTGTAAGTTGTTTAATTTTGCATTTCTTGTAGCACAATCAACAGCGTGTTGAGATACATCAATACCAAGAACTGATTTTGCACCAGCAATACCAGCATTTAATGCAAATGAGCCAGTATGAGTGAAGCAATCTAAAACATCTCTTCCTTTACATATTTTATGCATAGCAGCTCTATTTTCTTTTTGATCTAAGAAGAAACCTGTTTTTTGACCATTTTCTAAATCAACTATGTACTTAACGCCATTTTCTATTATTTCTATATTAGTATCGAAAGGTTCAGTTAAGAATCCTTTAGTTTGTTCTAACCCTTCAATTTCTCTAGTCTTTATGTCACTTCTTTCATAAACGCCTTTAGCTCCATATTCTTCAACTAGTATTTTAACTATTAAATCTCTATATTTATCCATACCTAAAGTAGATATTTGAATTACATAATAATCTTCAAATTTATCTACTGTTAAACCAGGAAGGAAATCAGCTTCTCCAAATATAAATCTACAAGAAGAAGTATCAATAACAGTTTTTCTATACTCCCATGCAGCTGCAAATCTTTTTTTGAAAAATGCTTCATCAATTTCTTCATTTATGTCTCTAGTCATTATTCTTATAGTTATTTTACTTCTATCGTTTATGTAACCCTTACCTATGAAATAGTTTTTGTGATTATAAACTTCAACAATATCTCCGTTTTCATAATCTCCATCATATTCATTTATTTCATCTATGTATATCCAAGGACGGCCTTGTTCGGCTTTTTTATTTTTTCCTTGATGTAAGAAAAATTTACTACTCATCTTTTACATCTCCTTATTTTAAATCTTATACGATTATAACATAACTATTAAAATTAAAATTAAAAATTTAAATTTTAATAAAGTTTTTAGAAAATATATTATTTATATTAAATTATCAAAAATACCAATAATTAAAATAATAAATTTAAATTATTTCATATATTACATAGTAAAAAT
>JAFNXG010000124.1 GCA_017383505.1 Clostridium sp. | reverse complement strand
TGGGCATTGAAAATGCTTTTAAGTGATAATGAAATAGAAGCTAAAGAGTTAGCAGAAAAGCTTAATGATTTAAATAAAGAAAGACAAGAGTTAACTAAAGAAGGTTTAGAAGAAGCTATTGAAATAATAGAAAAAAATAATATGACTAAAGATAAAGTATTGGTTGTATATTTAGAAGATGTTCATGAAAGTATTGCAGGGATAATTGCGGGTAGAGTAAGAGAAAAATATAATCTTCCTACAATTATTTTAACAAAAGCACATGATGGAGCTAAAGGTTCAGGAAGATCTATTGAAGAGTATAATATGTTTGAAGAATTACTTAAGTGCAAAGATTTATTAGGTAAGTTTGGCGGTCATCCAATGGCAGCAGGAATGTCTATACCAAATGAGAATATAGATGAATTTAGAAATAGATTAAATAATGTTACAACGTTAACTGATGAGGATATAATTCCTAAGGTTTCAATTGATATGGGGTTATCATTAAGTCAAATAAATTATGAACTAATAGATCAAATATCATTATTAGAACCTTATGGAAAAGCAAATCCTAAGCCTACTTTTGGAATGAAAAAGTTAAAGGTAGTTGAAGCAAGAATATTAGGTAAAAATAGAAATGTTCTTAAATTAAAATTAACAGATGGTAGATTATATATAGAAGGAATATATTTTGGTGATATAGAAGGATTTGAAAATTCCGTAAAAGATGAGTTAGGTGAAATTGAGTATAATAAAGTATTTAGTGGTGCATCTAATAATCTTTATTTAGATATAATTTGTATGCCAGATATTAATGAGTTTAATGGAAATAAAAAGGTTCAGTTAGTTATAAGTAATTATAGAATTTCAAAATGATTTCTTTTTAGTAGAGGGAGGCAGAGATGTTTCCCTTTTATATTAGTTAAAAAAATTAACCTCTTAGGATAAAAAATTAACCGCTTACTTAAAGTCCGTTTACATGAAAAAATAGTTAGAATATAATTTTGGTATGGAGGACAGAGTGAATATGAAAATACGAATAGAGTTAGAGAATGAAATAGAGGAAAATGAAGTTATTATTAAATGTAGTGAATTAAGTGAAGAAGTAACAAAAATTCAAAGGGTAATTTCAGAGTTAATAGCGGAGAAAAAAGAAATGGTATTTTATAAAGATAATA
The DNA here is from genome assembly GCA_017383505.1 of Clostridium sp. Classification (GTDB taxonomy): domain Bacteria; phylum Bacillota; class Clostridia; order Clostridiales; family Clostridiaceae; genus Clostridium. The sequence continues at coordinate 11,686 of JAFNXG010000124.1, read as the reverse complement.
CAGAATATTATATATGTATAGATGATGTATTATTTTTTGAAACAGAAGAAAGTTTAATTTATGCACATACATTAAATGAAGTGTATCAGGTTAAGTATAGGCTTTATGAATTAGAAGAGATTTTACCAAGGAGTTTTGTTAGAGTATCTAAATCTACAATTTTAAATATTAATCATATTTATTCAATAACTCGTAATATAACATCTTCCAGTTTAGTAGAGTTTAAAAACACACATAAGAAGGTATATGTATCTAGATCCTATTATAAGGTTTTAAAATTAAAATTATCAGAAAAGAGGCGATAATATGAAAAAAAGAAATATATTTTGGGGTATATTATTTGTTTTAGGTGCAATTGGTTTAATAGTAGGAAAGATAGGATTTTTATCTGATGTTAATCCATTTAGTTTAGGTTTTTCAGTAATTTTAGGTGTAATTATTATAGATAGTTTATTTAGATTAAATTATGCAGGAATATTATTTCCAATAGCTTTTCTTTGTATAATATATGATAAACAGCTTGGAATAACTTCACTTACTCCATGGACAGTTTTAATTTCAGCTCTTTTTGGAAGTATTGGTCTATCAATGATTTTTCCTAAGAAAACTAAATTTTATAAAAAAAAGTCATATTGGAGGGTTGAAGAAGGTGAAAATATAAATATTGAAGATGAAGCTAATATAAAAATTTCTTCAGCTTTTTCAGGGGGGACAAAATATATAAATACTGATAAATTTGTAAGTGCTGATATTAGTTGCAAGTATTCAGGTCTTGAGATATATTTTGATAATGCAATAATGGCAGAAGATACAGCGCTTCTTAGATTAGATGTATCTTTTTCTGGATTAGAAATATATATTCCAAGGAGTTGGAATGTTGAAAATAGAACTAATGTGTTTTTAGGTGGAATTGAAAATAAAAAGTATGGGGATAAGGTATATACTAATACTTTAATATTAACTGGAGATGTTAGACTTTCAGGAGTAGAGATACATTATATATAGTTTATAAAATAAATAATAGGATGCTTATAAGCATCCTATTATTTATTTTATTATTTATTGTTTATTATTTTAATCCATTTTCGTATTGTTCAACCATACGTTTAACCATTTCTCCACCAACACTACCGCATTGTTTAGAAGTTAAGTCTCCATTGTAGTTTGAAAAAGGAACTCCCATTTCAGTAGAAACTTGATTTTTGAATTGAGCTAGTTTATCTTTAGCTTCAGGTACTAAGTTTTGATTTCTTGACATTTAAATCATCTCCTTATCTTTTATGATAATAGTTTATCCTTTTATAGAACTTGTATTATATTTAATTAGAGGAAAAGGTGGAAAAATACCGGGTTAGTGGTAGAATATATAGAGTAGAATAGAAATATAGAATTAAAGATGATGATTAAGTCAAGAATTAAGAGTTGAAGTTTGGTTAAAATCTTAATAAAAATAGAAAAATTATATTATTTTGAATAAATTAATTAATAGTATAAGTATATTAATAATCAATGAGGTGTTTTAATGAGTAAGTATAAGATTATAATGACTGGTGGGGGAACAGCAGGACATGTAACTCCAAATCTAGCATTAGTTCCTAAATTAAAGGAAAAAGATTTTGAAATAAAATATATAGGTAGTTACGATGGTATTGAAAAGGAGATTATAGGTGATGCTGGAATACCTTATTATGCAATTTCATCAGGTAAATTAAGAAGATATTTTGATATGAAGAATTTTTCAGATCCTTTCAAAGTTATTAAAGGTGTAGCTCAAGCAAGTAGAATTCTATCAAAAGAAAAGCCCGATGTGATTTTTTCAAAAGGTGGATTTGTTGCTGTTCCAGTAGTTATAGCAGCGTCTATGAAAAAGATACCAGTAGTATCACATGAATCAGATTTAACACCGGGGCTTGCAAATAAATTATCTGCACCATTCTGTGATAAATTATGTGTAACCTTTAGAGAGAGTTTAAAGTATATAAAGGATGGTAAAGGAGAATTAACAGGAACTCCTATAAGAGAAGAAATCCTTAAAGGACGTAGAATATTAGGTAAGGAAATTTGTAATTTTAGACAAGAAAAAGAGGTAATTTTAGTTATTGGAGGTAGTCTAGGAGCTAAAAACATAAATGATGAAGTTAGATATCATATAAATGATATATTAAAAGATTTTAATATAATTCATATATGTGGTAAAGGAAATTTAGATAAAAGTTTAGAAGGATTAGATGGATATAAACAATTTGAATATGTAAAGGAAGACTTACCACATTTACTTCAATATGCTGATTTTATAATTTCTAGAGCTGGAGCAAATGTAATATTTGAATTATTAGCATTAAAGAAGCCAACTTTATTAATACCATTATCTAAAAAGAGTAGTAGAGGAGATCAGATATTAAATGCCAATTCCTTTGCTAAAGAAGGTTATTCATTAGTTTTAGATGAAGATGAAATGATAGAAAAACATAATTTAATGGAAAAACTATCAGATTTAAGATTAAGAAAAGATGAATTTGTAAAAAATATGAGCAATAGCAAAATGAAAAGCGGTGTTGATGCTATTATAAATGTAATAATGAATAGCATACAGAAAAAATAATTATTTAATAAGAAATTCATAAATATAAACTTTAAAACTTGAAAAAATTTAAAAGTGTTATATAATTAATTTAATGGAAAAAAATAACATAAATATTCACAAAAGTTAAGAGGTGTAAGAATGAAGAAAGTTTCGATAATATATTGGAGTAACGGTGGAAATGTTGAACTTATAGCAAATGCTATAAGTGAAGGTGCTATTAGTGACGAAGTGGAAGTTGATACAAAACATGTTGCTGATGCATCAATTGAAGAGGTTTTAGAAGCTGATGCAGTTGCATTTGGAAGCCCAGCAATGATAAACGATAGTATAGAGGAAATAGATATGAAACCTTTTATTAATAGTTTAAAGGAATTAAATATTAGAAATAAGCCTTTAATATTATTTGGAGCATGTGGATGGCGTGATACAAAGTTTATTGATAAATGGGAATGTGAAATGAAGGATTACGGATTTGATGTTTTAGGAAAGTTAGTAGTTAGAGATTCTGTAGAAAAGGAAGATTTAATGAAAGCTAGAGAATTAGGAAAGTTATTATCTTTATAAAGATAATAGAGTTATTTCATATCTAATAAGTGAATATATTATACAGTTAGTGTAAGCAACTATGGTATATACTTGAAAATAAATTCATTTATTTCAAATATATACCATATTATTTATATGCTTATTTAAAGAATGGGAAGCGAGGTAGAGAATATGAGAAAAATGAAAACTATGGATGGTAACACTGCGGCTGCACACATATCATATGCGTTTACAGAAGTAACTGCTATTTATCCAATAACACCATCATCACCAATGGCAGAACATGTTGATGAATGGGTTGCTCAAGGAAGAAAAAATATTTTCGGACAACCTGTGAAGGTTATGGAAATGCAATCGGAAGGTGGAGCAGCTGGAGCTGTTCATGGATCATTACAAGCTGGAGCTTATACGACTACATATACAGCTTCACAAGGTTTATTATTAATGATTCCTAATATGTATAAAATATCAGGAGAAAGACTTCCTGGGGTTATACATGTATCTGCTAGAGCACTAGCTACATCTTCATTAAATATTTTTGGAGATCATCAGGATGTTATGGCAGCTAGACAGACAGGTTTTGCTATGCTTGCTGAGGGGTCAGTACAAGAAGTCATGGATTTATCAGCAGTGGCTCATTTAACTGCAATAAAAACTAGAATTCCATTTGTTAATTTCTTTGATGGATTTAGAACATCACATGAAATTCAAAAAATTGAAGTTCTAGAATATGATGAATTATCTGAGTTAGTTGATTGGAAAGCTGTTAATGAATTTAGAAAAAATTCATTAAACCCTGATCATCCAGTAACTAGAGGTACAGCTCAAAATCCAGATATATATTTCCAAACAAGAGAAGCTGTAAATAGATTTTATGATGATATACCAAATGAAGTTGAAAAATATATGGCTGAAATAACTAAGTTAACCGGAAGAGAGTACCATTGTTTTGATTATTATGGAGCTAAGGATGCTGATAGAGTAATTATTGCAATGGGTTCAGGAACAGATGTTGCTGAAGAAACTGTAGATTATTTAAACGGTAGGGGAGAAAAGGTTGGTGTTGTAAAGGTTAGGCTTTATAGACCATTCTCAATAGAAAAGTTGTTAGCTGCAATTCCAAATACAGTTAAAAAGATTGCAGTTTTAGATAGAACTAAGGAACCAGGATCAATTGGAGAACCATTATATTTAGATGTAGTAAGTGCTTTTGCAGGAAAAGAAAACTCTCCAATTATAGTAGGAGGAAGATATGGATTAGGTTCAAAGGATCCAAATCCTTCAGATATAGCTGCAGTATATGCAAATTTATCTAAGTCTAAGCCTAAAAATGGATTCACTATTGGTATAGTTGATGATGTAACATTCACGTCTCTTGAAACAGTTGAGGATATAGATGCTACACCAGAAGGAACTAAAGCTTGTAAGTTCTGGGGATTAGGTTCAGATGGTACTGTTGGTGCAAATAAGAGTGCTATTAAGATTATTGGAGACCATACTGATATGTATGCACAAGGATATTTTTCATACGATTCTAAGAAGTCAGGTGGTATTACTGTTTCTCATTTAAGATTTGGAAAGAAGCCAATTAAATCACCATATTTAATAGATAAGGCTGATTTTATAGCTTGTCACAATCAATCATATGTTTATAAATATAATGTATTAGATGGAATAAAAAAGAACGGTAAGTTTTTACTAAATACAATTTGGACACCAGAAGAATTAGACGAAAAACTACCTGCAAATATGAAGAAGACAATAGCTGAAAAGAATATAGAATTTTATACATTAAATGCTGTTAAAATAGCTCAAGAAATTGGACTTGGCGGAAGAATAAATATGATAATGCAAGCTGCCTTTTTCAAAATAGCTAATATAATACCTGTAGATGAAGCTATAACATATTTAAAACAAGCAGTTATAACGTCTTATGGTAAAAAAGGTGAAAAAGTAGTTAATATGAATAATGCCGCTATAGATGCTGGAGTTGAAGCTATTGTTAAAGTAGATGTACCAGAAGATTGGTTATATGCAGTAGATTCAGAGGTATCTAATATTAAGGAAGTTCCAGCATTTATAAAAGATATAGTTAATCCTATGAATAGACAAGAAGGTTTTGAATTACCTGTTTCTACATTTGTTAAGCACGGTATGGAAGACGGTACTTTTATGGCTGGTACAGCTGCATATGAAAAAAGAGGAATTGCAATTAATGTTCCTGAGTGGATACCAGAAAATTGTATTCAATGTAATCAATGTGCTGTAGTCTGTCCTCACGCAGCAATAAGACCTTTCTTATTAACTAGCGAAGAACAAGAAAAAGCACCAGCAAATATGAAGACTGTAGATGCAAAGGCTTTAAAAACTGAAGTTCAATATAAATTCTCAATTGGTGTTACACCTTTAGATTGTACTGGATGTGGAAATTGCGCAGAAGTATGTCCAGCTAAAAATAAAGCTTTAGTTATGAAGCCACAAGATAGTCAACATGACCAAATAGAAGTTTGGGATTATGCAGTTAAAGAAGTATCTCCGAAGAAAAATCCAATGAGTAAGAATACATTAAAGGGTAGCCAGTTTGAACAACCACTTCTTGAGTTTTCAGGTGCTTGTGCAGGATGTGGGGAAACTCCATATGCTAAACTTGTAACTCAGTTATTTGGTGATAGAATGATGGTAGCTAATGCTACTGGATGCTCTTCAATTTGGGGAGGATCGGCTCCTGCAACACCATATACAGTTAATCATAATGGACATGGTCCAGCTTGGGCTAATTCATTATTTGAAGATAATGCTGAGTATGGATTAGGTATGTTCTTAGGGGTTAAGGCTATAAGAGATAGAATTACTGAAAATGTAAAAGTTGCATTAGAGAGTAATTTATCAGATGAAACTAAGTATGTATTAAAAGATTGGTTAGATAATAAGGAAGAAAGTAATGGAACTAGAGAAAGAGCTCAAGCTTTAATTAATACACTTGAAAGTTGTGATTCTCAAATAGCAAAGACTATTTTAAATGATAAGGAATTCTTTGTTAAGAGATCTCAATGGATATTTGGTGGAGATGGTTGGGCATACGATATTGGATATGGTGGACTTGACCATGTACTTGCATCAGGAGAAAATGTGAATGTATTAGTATTTGATACAGAAGTTTATTCAAACACTGGTGGTCAATCTTCTAAATCTACACCAACAGCTGCAATAGCCAAGTTTGCTGCTTCAGGTAAGAAAACTAAAAAGAAAGATTTAGGAATGATGGCTATGAGCTATGGATATGTATATGTTGCTCAAGTTAGTATGGGAGCAGATAAGAATCAAGTTCTTAAAGCTATATCAGAGGCAGAAAGCTACGATGGACCATCATTGATTATTGCATATGCTCCATGTATCAATCATGGTATTAAAGCAGGAATGACTAATTCTCAAGCAGAGGCTAAAAAAGCTGTTGATTGTGGATATTGGTCATTATATAGATATAATCCAGCGTTAAAAGGAATTAAAAATCCATTTACTTTAGATTCAAAAGAACCTAAAGGAGATTTTAGAGAATTCTTAATGGGAGAAGTTAGATATGCTTCATTAGCTAAGTCATTCCCAGAAGCTGCAGAAGCTTTATTTGAAAAAACAAAAAAAGATGCAATGGAAAGGTTAGAAAACTATAAAAAACTTGCTAATCAAGAGTAATATAAATTAATATCATAGGAATTAAATACCAAAAGAGGCTTAAAGGCCTCTTTTTTACTTAGTATTTATAAGCAAACTTAAAAAATTTATAAAAAAAATATATTTTGCTTTTATTTTCCTAGGAATAAGGGTACAATTATAAAGACTAGATAAGTTAAGTAATTATGTAGGCATAGAAGCTAATTAACATAATAGAATACTAGCTTATTATTAAGGAGGAATGTAAAATGGAAAAAGAATTAAATAAATGTGGTGAAGGCTGCGGATGCGGACACGAACATAATCATGATCATGGATGTGGAGATAACTGTGGATGTGGTGAACACGCGCATGAACATTTCGTTGTTGACTTAGAAGACGATAACGGAAATGTTATATCTTGCCCAATAGTTGATGCATTTGAATTTGAAGAAAATGAATATGTATTAGCTCAAAATCCAGATGATGAATCAGTATATCTTTTCAGATCAACTGAAGAAGGAGAACTTATAGTTCCAGAAGAAGCTGAATTCGATAAGGTAACAGAATACTACACTAACGTTTTATCTAACGAATAATATAAAGGTAGAGGTTATACAAATAGTTGTATAACCTCTATCTTTATATTATATAAGTATTTATTGTAATAAAAAGCTTATATAAAAATTAATAAGTGTTTATAATTTACATTTCATAAGTAAGGTGATATATTTTAAATATAGGAAAATATTACTTGTATTTTACATTGGAAATTAGAATAACAAATTCATTAGTAACTTAAACTAACTAAAAAGTATAAATAAAAATTTCACTTAAAGAAGAAAAGGTAAATACTATGAAGTATGCAGATTTACATATTCATTCAAATTATTCAGATGGAATAAAGAGCCCAGAAGAGATAATTAATTTAGCAATAGAGGAAGGTATTAAATATATTTCTATAACTGATCATGACTCCATAGCATCTCAGTATATTACTAAAAATAAATATGATAATATAGATATAATTCCAGGGATAGAACTTAGTACCGAATATAATGATATGGAATTACATATACTAGGGTATTTTATGGATATCCATAATTGCCAATTAAATGAGCTTGTAAGTGAATTAAATTCCGAAAGAATAAGAAGAGTAGAAAATATATTATATAAGTTAAAAAGTTATGATATTAATATAGATATAGAAGATTTAGCTATAGATATAGAAGGAACTGTAGGAAGAAGCCATGTAGCTAATGCAATGGTTAAGAAAGGTTACTTTGATAATTATAAAAGTGCTTTTAGAAGTTTTTTAACTCAGGGAAAGCCTGGTTATGTTAAAGGGTTTAGATTAAATTATAGAGATTGTATTGATATAATTAATAAATCAGGAGGAGTTGCTGTTTTAGCTCATCCAGGGCAAATATATAGAAAAATTGAAGTTGAAAATATTTTAAGAGAATTAAAATGTTTTGGTTTAAAAGGGGTAGAAATATATCATCCTAGTCACTCACAAAGCGATATAAACAAATTCTTTAATTTAGCTAGAAAATATAAATTATCTATAACTGGTGGAAGCGATTATCATGGTAAGCAAATTGGGTATGAAAATTTATCTATAGGAAGCTATGGATTAAACCAAGAATATTTGGAAAAGTTTATTAAATCTAATAATAAATAAATGGGGGCAAATATGGAATTATCAAAGAAAGCGCAAAGCATAGAATCATCTGTAACTTTAGCTATAACAGCAAAGGCAAAAGAACTAAAAGAAAGTGGAGTTGATATTGTAAGTTTTTCTGCTGGAGAACCAGATTTTAATACTCCTAAGAATATAATTGATGCTGCTATAAAAGCAATGGAGAATGGTAATACAAAATATACTAATACAAATGGAGTTATATCATTAAGAGAAGCCATATGTAAAAAGTTCAAAGATGATAATGGACTAGTATATAATCCTTCTCAAATAGTGGTATCAACAGGGGCTAAACAATCAATTGCAAACGCACTTTTAGCTATACTAAATCCTGGAGATGAAGTAATTATACCAACACCTTATTGGGTTAGCTATCCAGAACTTGTAGCTTTAGCAGATGGTAAAGCTGTTTTTGTAGAGGGCCATGAAGAATATTCTTATAAATTTACTAAGGAAAATTTAGAGAAGGTAGTCACAAGTAAAACAAAAGCAATAATTCTAAATACACCTAATAATCCTACAGGAGCTGTTTATAGTAGAAGTGAATTAGTAGAAATTGCTGAGTTTGCAGAAAAATATAATCTTATAATAATATCAGATGAAATTTATGAAAAATTAATATATGGTGAAAAAAAACATATAAGTATTGCAAGTATTTCGCAAGATGCATATGAAAGAACCATAGTTATAAATGGATTATCAAAGTCTTATGCTATGACAGGATGGAGACTAGGATACTGTGGCGCTAGTGAAAAGATTGCAAGGTTAATGACTAATATTCAAAGTCATATGACTTCTAATGTTTGTTCTATTACTCAATATGCCGCCATAGAAGCATTAAGTGGACCACAAGATAAAGTTAATGAAATGATTATTGAATTTGAAAAAAGAAGAGATTATATGGTTGAAACCTTAAAAAATATAAAAAAATTTAGTATAATAGAACCAGAAGGCGCATTTTATATTATGATAAATATTGATAAGTGTTTAGGAAAAGAAATAAATGGGCAAAAAATAGAAAATTCAATGGATTTTTCGTCTAAATTATTAGAGTATGAAAAAGTAGCTGTTATTCCAGGAAAAGCTTTTGGATTAGATAATTATATAAGGGTATCTTATGCAACTTCAATGGAGTTAATTGAAAAGGGCCTTAAAAGAATTAATAAATTTATTGATAAATTAAAATAAAAAGAAATAGGCTGTAGCATATTATATGCTCAGCCTTTAAATAGTTAGGAGCATTAAACGTGAAAAAGTTAGCAATATTTGATATAGATTATACAATTACAAAAAAAGAAACATTAATGGAGTTTTTTAAATACCTTGTATCTAAGGATATAAAAAATATAAAGTTCTTGCCAAGAGCTCTATATTCAGGATTAATGTACCAAATAAAAGTTTATGATGAGAAAAGAGTTAAAGAATGCTTCTTGAAATTTATTGAAAACATTGATGAAGTAGAATTAGCTAAACTTACTAAGGAATTTTATGATGAAAGATTAACAACAATTCTTTATAAAGATGCATTAGATATGATAAAGAAATTAAAAAATGAAGGGTATATGGTGATACTTATATCAGCATCACCAGAGTTTTATGTAAAAGAATTTTATGCAATAAAAGAAGTAGATTTAATACTTGGAACTAAGTTTGCTTTTAAAGGTGGAAAATTCATAAGACAAATGGATGGAAAGAACTGCAAAGGTGAAGAAAAGGTTAGAAGATTAAATGAGGTATTAAAAGAAAAAAATATAGAGGTAGATTTTAAAAACTCATATATGTTCTCAGACTCTTTATCAGATAAGCCTCTGCTAGATCTTGTTGGAAATCCATACTTAATTAACTATAAGAAAAAACATCAAATAGAAATTTTAAGATGGAAATAAAAAACTTCAAAGGAAATGGTGTATTTATGGAAGCTATAAATAAATTTTATTTAATGAATGGAATAATATATCCTATTAATAATTTTACAGATGATGATTATAAACAAAAAATAGTATATGAAGTTTTAAGGGTTGTTAATGGAAAAGCTGTCTTTTTAAAGGATCATTTAAATAGAATGAAAAAGTCATTTAAACTTATAAATGAAGAAATTCCATATAATGATGAAGAGATAGAAAGTTTAATAAATGAAGTTATCAAAAGTAATAATAATGCTATGGGAAATATAAAGATTACATATAACACAAGCAATGGTAATTTTAAAATATATTATATAATGCATTGTTATCCTCATGAAGAATATTATAAAAAGGGTGTAAAAGTTATTCTTTATTATGGAGAAAGAGAAAATCCTAATTTAAAGATAGTTAGCACAGAATTTAGAGCAAAAATTGCAGAGAAAATGAAAGAGGCTAATGCACATGAAGCTCTTTTAGTAGATAGAAATGGATATATTACTGAAGGTAGTAAATCAAACTTTTTTGGAATAAAAGATAAAAAGCTAATAACGGCTAAAGGTGAAGCTGTACTTAGAGGTATTACAAGAGATAAGATATTTAAAATAGCAGAAGAGCTAGGTGTAGAAATTCAGGAAAAAGAAATAAAGGCTTCAGAAATATCTGATTTAGATTCATTATTTATATCAGGAACATCAGTTGCAATATTACCTATATCTCAAGTTGATGATATTAAATTTGATGTTAATAATGAAGTTTTAAGAAATATTATGAAAATATATAATGATCTTTTAGAAGGCAAAAAAGAATATTAAAATAAAAATAAATATGTAAAAAATGATAGTTACTGTATATGTATTAATTATAATACGATATGGAGGTAATTTTATGGAGATAAGTGAATTATTAAATTTAATTGCCAATGTTGGATTTCCAGTAGCTATTAGTGCATATTTATTAATACGATTAGAAAAACAAGTAATGGCATTAACATTTTCAATAAATAAACTTAACACTATAATTTCAACAAAACTAGGTGTTGTAATTGAAAATGAATAGTAAAAAAATAAGTGTATCATATTTGATACACTTATTTTTTTATATTAAGATGTTATAGCATTAGTTATTGGAGGTACAACTTGTTTCTTTCTAGAAAGAACTCCAGGAAGGAATGCACCTTTATCTTTTAATGTAACCTTAAATGCTTTTTCAACTATTTCAGGTTTAGCACCTGTAACTAATATTTCAGAACCTTCGTTTAAGATATCAGTTAATAATAGCATAACCATTTCTAATCCAGCTTCT
>JAFNXG010000123.1 GCA_017383505.1 Clostridium sp. | reverse complement strand
TTCATCAGTTATAACTGCGAATGGAGTAACTTCTGATCCAGTACCAGCTGAAGTTGCTATTGAAACCATCATAGCTTTTTGACCCATTGTTGGGAATTTGTATATTCTCTTTCTTATATCCATGAATGTCATTGCTAAATCGTGGAAGTTAACTTCTGGATGTTCGTACATAACCCACATAATCTTAGCAGCATCCATAGCTGATCCACCACCAAGTGAAATTACAACGTCTGGTCCAAAGCTAGTCATTTCTGCAGCACCAGCTCTAGCACATCTTAATGTTGGGTCTGGTTCAACATCTGAGAATATTTTATATTGAATTCCATGAGCTTCTAAAACTTCTGTAACTTTGTTTGTATAACCCATTTCAAATAATACTTTATCTGTTACGATAAATGCTTTCTTTTTACCCATTTCACCTAATTCAGCTAAAGCTACTGGTAAACAACCGTATTTGAAGTAAGTTTTTTCTGGAACTCTAAACCAAAGCATATTCTCTCTCCTTTCAGCTATGCTCTTAACGTTAATTAAGTGCTTAGGACCAACGTTTTCTGAAACTGAGTTTCCACCCCATGATCCACAACCTAATGTTAATGATGGTGCTAATTTGAAGTTATATAAGTCTCCGATAGCCCCTTGAGCTGCTGGCATATTTATTAATGTTCTAGCAGTTTTCATTCTTTCTCCAAATACTAATACTCTATCTCTGTTTTTAACTTGATCAGTATAAAGTATTGAAGTATGACCCATACCGCCTAATTCTATTAATCTATCAGCCTTATCTAAAGCTTCTTCGAATGATTTAGCTTTGTACATAGCTAATACTGGAGATAATTTTTCATGTGAGAATGGCTCTTCTAATTCAACTGAAGTAACTTCTCCAACTAAAACCTTAGCAGTTTCTGGAACATCTACTCCTGCCATTTGAGCTATCTTATAAGCAGATTGACCAACGATATCAGCATTTAATCCACCTTTTTCATTTAAGATAACTTTTCTTACCTTATCTATTTCTTCACCTTTTAAGATGTAAGCTCCTCTTTCAGATAATTCCTTTTTAACTTCATCATAAACTTGTTCTAAAACAATAATTGATTGTTCTGATGCACAGATAACCCCATTATCGAAAGTCTTAGATAATAAAATTGAGTTTACAGCCATTTTTATGTGAGCTGATTCATCAATAATTGCTGGAGTATTACCTGCTCCAACCCCTAAAGCTGGTCTTCCTGATGAGTAAGCAGCTTTAACCATTGCTGGACCACCTGTAGCAAGAATTATATCTGATTCTCTCATAACGTTTTGAGATAATTCAACTGATGGTTCATCAATCCATCCGATTATTCCTTCTGGAGCTCCTGCTTTAACTGCAGCTTCTAAAACTATTTTAGCAGCTTCGATTGTAGCATTCTTAGCTCTTGGATGTGGAGAGATTATTATAGCATTTCTAGTCTTTAAAGCAATTAAACACTTAAATATTGCTGTTGATGTTGGATTTGTTGTTGGAACGATAGCAGAAATAACTCCGATTGGTTCAGCTACCTTTGTGATTCCACTTGTTTTATCTTCTTCTAAAACTCCACAAGTTTTCATGTTCTTATATTGATTATATATATATTCAGCAGCAAAGTTATTTTTTATAACCTTGTCTTCAACTATTCCCATTCCAGTTTCTGATACAGCCATTTTAGCTAATTTAATTCTATTGTGATTAGCCGCTAAAGCTGCTTGTCTAAAAATTTCATCTACTTGTTCTTGAGTGTAAGTAGCAAATTTCTTTTGTGCTTCTCTTAATTGTTTAATTTTTGCTGTTAATTCTTGAGCATTTGTAACTTTCATTTATTACATCCTCCTAAATAATCTCAATATTTATAGTAATTTGGATTTATATCTTATCTTTAATTTAAGGCTTTGTTAAATTTTTATTTTGATTGTTAAGCTTTTAACTTGCCTACACTCTTATTGTACTCATTTGTTTATTTTTTGTCAAACTTTTTTTTGAAAAAATTTTTCTTTTTTCCCAAACCTTATTTTTAATTACCATTTAAAGTCAGTATTTTCAACAATGATAACATTTTCAACATTATATATACTTTTTTGACATTTTCTTTATATATATATTCTTCATTTTTATGTATAAATTTCATTTAACCAATTTGGTACTTTATTAACATTTAAACCCCTTTGTTATATTAATAACAAATATATTTTATAATATTTGTAAAAAATAATGGAATTAATAATACACTACTTGAGTTTATATTATTAATTCCATTATTTTATTGATATTTTAGGCTAATGATGTTAATACACTTCTATCACTTATCTCATCTATCACATTACACCTACTAAATATTTCTATTAATTTTTCACTTGTTAACTCTCTTTTTTCTTTTCCTCTAACATCAATTATAACTTTCCCCTCATGCATCATTAATAATCTATTTCCATACTCTATAGCTTGTTTCATATTGTGCGTTACCATTAACGTAGTGATATTATTTTCTGCTATTACCTCTTTAGTAATTTGCATTATCTTAGATGAGGTCTTAGGATCTAAAGCTGCTGTATGCTCATCTAATAATAAAAGCTTTGGATTGGACATAACTGACATAATTAGTGTTAATGCCTGACGTTGTCCTCCTGATAGTAATAATACTTTATTATTAAGCTTATTTTCTAATCCTAATCCTAATTTAAATAATAATTCTTTATAGTAGGAAATTCTATTTTTATTAACTCCAAAAGATAGACCATAAAATTTCCCCTTATTATCTGCTAGAGATAAATTTTCTAAAATAGTCATATTAGGAGATACACCTACTGATGGATTTTGATAAACCCTTCCTATCTCTTTAGATCTAAGATACTCTTTTTTAAAAGATACATCTTTACCATCAAGTAAAACTTCACCTGAATCTATAGCTATATTACCACTTATTAAATTTAATAAAGTAGATTTACCTGCTCCGTTAGACCCTATTATAGTTATAAATTCACCTTTTTTAACATCCATATTAAAATCATTAAATAACCTATTTTCATTTATGGTGTTAGGATTAAATACTTTGCATAGCTTCTGAATCTTCAACATCCTTTTCACCACCTTCAGCATTATTTTTATTTATTTTACTTTTATGTTTTATTTTAAATATATTACTATTACCAGCTAGAGCTACTGCAACTAATATAGCTGTTAATATTTTCAAATCATTAGGATTTAATTTCAACCATAAAGCTATTGCTACTACCAACTTATATATTATCGCTCCAAATATTGATAAAGTTGTTACTTTTATTATAGACAATTTACCAAATATAGATGTTCCTATTATTACAGCAGCCAACCCCATGACCACTATTCCAGTCCCCATGCTTACATCTGAAAAACCTTGATTTTGAGCTGTTAATGCTCCTGATAAAGCTACTAAAGCATTACTTATTGATAATCCTAAAACCTTTACTAAATTTTTATTAACCCCTAATGATGAAACAACTTGATCATTATCACCAACTGCAATTAATAAAAAACCTGTTTTTGTCTTTAAAAATAAATCTAATATAACTTTAACTATAACTACTATTGCCAAAATAATTAATATTGGATTTATAAAAGGACTTTTAAATATATAGTTAGTATTAAATAGTGATATATTAGACTTTCCCATTATCCTTAAGTTTACAGAATACAATCCCATCATAACTAAGATTCCTGACATTAAGTTGCTTATTTTTAGTTTTACATGTAAGAATCCTGTTATAGCTCCTGCACAAGCACCTCCTAAGGTTGCTACAACTATAGTAACCCATGGATTTACTCCATTAATTAACATTGCTGCTGAGATAGATGCACCTAATGGGAAGGTACCATCTACTGATAAGTCTGGAAAATCTAATATTTTGTATGTTATATAAACTCCTATTGCTACTAATGCAAATAAGAGCCCTTGTTCTAATGCATTAAGTATTACTTCCACTACTGAACCCCTCCAGTTACTTTTTTAGCCTTTGTATTAATATCATCAGGAATACTTATATTTAATTTTTCTACAACATCTGTATTTATTGTTATTGACATATCACTTAACGTAGTTATTTCAATATCGCTTGGATTTTGTCCATTTAAAATTTCTGACGCTTTGTATCCTGCTTCTTTTCCTAATTTAAAATAATCTATTCCAATCGAACAAAGTCCACCTTTAGATACTCCTGCCTCCTCAGCACATAACATGGGAACGTTTTTCTCTAAACAAATACTTCCTACTAAATCATATGCTGAAGCTACTGTATTATCTGTAGGTACATATAATGCATCTATATCACTTATTGCTGCATTTAGATTTTGATTTATTTCATTTACAGTTGTAACTGCTATTTCTTTAACTAATATTCCTTTATTTTCTGCCTCTGCTTTTAACTCTTTAACTTGTGCTATTGAATTCACTTCTGAAGAATTATATATTACTCCTAAAACTTCCACATCATTAACTAACTTTTCTAGTAAATTCAACTGTTCCTTCATGGAAACTTTATCAGATGTTCCAGTTACATTTGTGCCTGAACTTTCCCATGATTTAGCTACACCTGCATCAATAGGGTCAGTTACAGCAGTAAAAACTATAGGAATATCCTTTGTTGAATTATATGCTGCTTGTAATGTTGGTGTTGCTATAGCAAATATCATATCTACATCAGAAGTAACAAATTGTTCAGAAATAGTCTGAGCAATTGCCATATCTGACTGAGAATTTTGATATTCAATCTTCAAATTTTTTCCTTCCTCAAACCCATTTTCTTTTAATCCCTCTATGAATCCTTCTCTAGATGAATCCAATGCATCATGCTGAACAAATTGATTTATTCCTATAGTATAAATCTTTTCATTTGTATCTTCTGCTTCATTTTCTTTAGATGTACTTGAACAAGAAGATAATCCAGTTAAAATTAAAAATGCACTTAAAATTACCCCTATCTTTTTCTTAGATATCATATTTTCATCCCCCTTAGATTAAAAAAATCAATATTTTTCTTAGTTACACTATAACAACTTAAAATTTTTATTATTTTGTGATCTCTATAATTTAAATCTATTAAATATTATATTCTGAGTATATTTAAATCTTAATAATTTTATTCCTTATATTCTTATATTTACTTATAAAAAAAGATTAGTATAAAACTTAATTTATACTAATCTTCTTATCTATATATTTAAGTTAATTTGC
>JAFNXG010000122.1 GCA_017383505.1 Clostridium sp. | reverse complement strand
TTTTCTTTTCCAAGTATGGATTGGATCAAAAATTTCAAGTTCAGAGTTACTATCTATTTTTTCATCATTTAAAGCTATAATATCTGCTATTGCAATATGTGTAGTTTTATCAAATAATCTATATATCTTTTTAAAGCCAGGGTTTGTTATTTTCTCGCTATTTTCACTAATTTTTATTTTAGGAATAATTTTAGAGTCTTTTTCAACAGCTACAAGTTTATAAACTCCTCCAAAAACAGGTTCTGACTTAGCTGTGATTAATCTTTCACCAACTCCAAATGCATCAATACAAGCACCTTGGGATAAAACATCTCTTATTATATGTTCATCTAAAGAGTTAGAAACAATTATTTTACAGTCAGCATAGCCAGCAGCATCAAGCTCTTTTCTACATTTCTTAGTTAAATAAGTTATGTCTCCTGAATCAATTCTTATACCAGTTGGTCTTTTCCCAAGTGGTTTTAAAACTTCATTAAAAACTTTAATAGCATTAGGTAATCCAGATTTAAGAACATTATAAGTATCAATTAATAGTGAACAGTTATCAGGATAAGCTTTTGCCCAAGCTTCAAATGCTTCATATTCACTATCGAATAGTTGTACCCAGCTATGAGCCATTGTACCTACAGCAGGTACATTAAAGTATTTATCAGCTATTGTACAAGCAGTTGAATCACAACCACCTATTATAGATGCTCTTGCCCCATAGATTGCTCCATCATAACCTTGAGCACGTCTAGAGCCAAACTCCATAACAGTTTTTCCATCTGCAGCTCTACAAATTCTATTAGCTTTAGTAGCTATTAAAGTTTGATGATTTATAGTTAAAAGTATCATTGTTTCGATGAATTGAGCTTGTACAACAGGACCTCTAACTGTTATTAAAGGTTGATTAGGGAAAACAGGATTTCCTTCAGGAATGGCCCAAACATCACATGTAAACTTGAAATTTCTTAAGTAATCTAAAAATTCTTCAGAAAAAATATTTTTATCCTCTAAATACTTAATGTCACTTTCTGTGAAAGATAGATTATTTAAATATTGTATAAGCTGGTCTACTCCTGCCATTATACAATATCCGCCACCATCAGGAACTCTTCTGAAATACATATCAAAATAAGCTATTCTATCTTGAACTCCTTTATTAAAATAGCCATTAGCCATAGTTAACTCATAGAAATCTACTAACATTGTAAGATTTCTTTCATTAGTAACGTCAAATCTAATTAAATTTTCCATTGTTATCTCCTTTATTAAAAAAGTACATAAAATTATTGTACATCTATCCACAAATTATTACAATATAGTTATTTATATTATAATGGTGGTAATAATTAAATATATATCGAATTTAAGGAGTACATATGAAGATTAAGTTGGATAATTATCAAATGCAAGCAATTATTAATAATAATAAAAATGTATTAGTAGTAGCTGCACCAGGTTCAGGAAAAACAACAGTTATAATAAATAGAGTTAATTATTTAGTTGAACATAAAAAAGTAAAGGTAGGAAATATAATTGTTATAACTTTTACAAGATCAGCAGCGGAAAATATGAAATTCCGATATAAAAATATTTTTAACAAAGAAATATCGCCTTTTTTTGGAACCTTTCATGGGTTATTTTATAAGATTTTACTTAGAGAAGGTTTTGATATAAATATAATAGATGGTGGAAAAGGACATGGAATAATAAAAAATGTATTAAGTAGATATTTTGATGATGTTAATGATGATAAAGTTAGAGAAGTCTTAAATAATATATCTTTATTTAAGACATCTTTAGGTAAGCTAGAGGAATTTTCACCTTCAATATCTATGGAGGTTTTTAAAGAATGTTATGAGCAGTATGAAACTCAAAAAGAAAAAGATAAGTTATGGGATTTTGATGATTTATCAATAAGAGTTTTATATTTATTAAAAAACGAGCCTAAAACATTAAGTAAATATAAAAGTTTATTTAAATACATATTAGTTGATGAATTCCAGGATTGTGACGAGTTACAAATTGAATTTTTAAAGCTTATAAATGGTGATAATGAATTATTTGCGGTAGGTGATGAAGATCAATGTATATATTCCTTTAGAGGATCTAAACCAGAATATATGGTTAATTTCAATAAATCATTTGAAGGTGGAGTTAAAGTTTATCTATCTACTAACTATAGAAGTAAAAAGAATATAGTGGATATTTCCAAAAATTTAATTTTAAATAATAAAGGTAGGAATGATAAAGAAATACTTTCCTTTGACTCTGAAAAGGGAATAGTTAAGTTTTCAAAACCTTATAATGAATTTATGCAAGGAGAAGAAATAGCTAATATTATAAAATCTTTTAATGGAGAATCTTATAGTAATAATGCTATATTATATAGGACTAATATGGAGGCAAGAAGTTTAATTGATACATTTACTAGAAGAAGAATTCCTTTTGTTTTATTGGATAAAGGATATAACTTTTTTGAACACTTTATTTGTAAGGATATAATAAATTATTTATTATTAGCTATAAATCCATATGATAGAGAGGCGTTTAATTTTATCATTAATAAGCCGTTTAGGTATATTAGTAAAAGTAATTTAAGCTATGTATCTTCTTATAAAGAAGAGAAAAATGTTTTTGATATTCTTATAGATAAGAAAGATACAGCGCCTTTTCAAGCTAAAAAGTTGGATGATTTAAAAAAGGAAATTTCATATCTTAATAAAATTACACTAGGAAGTGCAGTTCAATATATAATATCATCTTTAGGTTATATTGATTATCTTAGAGAATACTCATCTAAATTTAATCAAAATTTTAGTGATTTAGAGGATGTTTTAGAAGAATTTAAAGGTGCAATAGAGGGATTTAGAACAATAACTGAATTTCTTGTTCATGTTAATAATGTTAAAGAAGAGATAGAAAATAGTAAAGCTGTTCAAGACGGTGTAATATTAAGTACGGTGCATGGTGTAAAGGGAATGGAGTTTAAAAATGTATTTATTATTAACTGTGTTGAAGAAACTATGCCTCATAAATCATCTATAGAGGAGAATTTAGAGGAGGAAAGAAGACTTTTCTATGTTGCAATAACAAGAGCAATTAAGAATCTTTACGTATTCTCACCAAAGACTATAAGAGGGAAGTTTAGTAATGTATCAAGATTTATTTCTGAAGCTAGACTTGAAGCAGAAAGTCAGGTTGTAGATTATGGTGTAAAAACTAATGATCATATTTATCATAGAACTTATGGTGATGGGACTGTTAGAAATATAAAAGACGATAGAATAACAATAAAATTTCAAGATATAGAGAGATCATTTTCTTTAAGAGTGTTAATGGAAAATAATTTATTAATAATAATAAAATAGTTTTAATTAATATTGTGCAAAAGGGTAATAATAAATATATAAAAACTTTAAAAAAGGTGGCTTTTATTATGAGTAGTTTAAAAAGCTATATAAAATCATTTTTATGTACATTTATTATTATTTTAAGCTTTAGTAGTGTTTTAGAAGTAGCATCAGCATATTCTCCAGAAGAAGCAAGAAAAATAGAATTATTTATTGAAAAGAATAATGATTTAATTACTACACAAGAAAAAGAGGGTTTAAATGAGATAATAAATAAACTAAATAAATACAGAGTTTTATCTCAAGAAGAAAGAGACTATATTCAAGAATGTGAGTTAAATGTAATAAGAAAGAAGCTAGGAGAGGCTCAATTTGAAGAGTATAGAAGGCTTATAGAAAAGAGATCATCAGGTGCAGAATTTCAACAACCTGAAAGGTTTAGGCTTTATGAATTAGAGAAAATGTTAAGATAAATTATAGTAAATTATCAAAATAATTGAATAAAAAGTAGTGATAATATATAATAAATTTAATGGACTTATATTTTTGAATATAAGTCTGTAAATTTTTTTGGGAGATGTTTTGTATGAATTATTTTGATATAGAAGCAAAAAAAATTAAAGATGAGTTAATAGAAATAAGAAGAACACTTCATCAATATCCTGAATTAGGGTTCGAAGAAGATAATACATCTAAATATATAAAGGAATTTTTAAAAAAAGAGGGAATAGAGTTTAAAGAGTTTGCAGGTACTGGAGTATGTGGAATAATTACTGGAACTAAAGAAGGGGAAAATAAAAAAGTTATTGGTTTAAGAGCTGATATTGATGGCTTACCAATACAGGATGAAAAAACATGTGAATATTCATCAAAGGTTTCAGGTAAAATGCATGCATGTGGACATGATGGACATACAACTATATTACTAGGTGTAGCAAAATTATTAAATAGTAATAAGGATAAGTTCAATGGTGTTGTGAAACTAATATTTGAGCCAGCTGAAGAAACAACTGGTGGAGCAAAAGTAATGATAGAAGAGGGTGTATTAACTAACCCAACAGTAGATGTTATGTGTGGATTACATGTAGAAGAAACACTAGATGTTGGAAGTATAATGCTAAGAAGAGGTACAGTAAATGCAGCTTCAAATCCATTTAAAATTACTATAAAAGGATCAGGTGGACATGGAGCTTATCCAGATACCGCGGTTGATCCTATAGTTATAGCGAGTCATGTTGTTACATCGTTACAAAGTATAGTTAGTAGAGAGATAAAGCCAGTTAATCCATCTGTAGTAACAATTGGTAGTATTCATGGAGGAACGGCACAAAATATAATACCTAGTGAAGTTAAATTAGGTGGAATAATAAGAACTATGACAAATGAGGATAGAGAGTTTGCAAAAGTAAGGTTAAAAGAAATTGTAAATGGTATATGTACTTCTTTTAGAGGATGTGCAGAAATTGAAATAGAAGAATCTTACCCATGTTTATATAATGATGATGATATGGTAGATTTACTAGAGAATTCAGCGAAAAGTGTTATAGGTTCTGAAAATGTTAAAATTCAAAAAAATCCTAAATTAGGAGTGGAGAGTTTTGCATACTTTGCTAATGAAGTACCATCAGTATTTTATTTTCTTGGAATTAGAAATGAAGATAAGGGGATAATACATCCAGCTCATAATAGTTTATTTGATATTGATGAAGATGCGCTACCTATTGGAGTAGCAATTCAATGTCAAGTTGCTATAAACTATTTGACAACTTAATAAAATGGTATTAATCTAATATAATGGGTAAATAGCATATCATAAATGAATCTCCAAATCTTTGATTTGGTTAAGATGAATTTACAACTCAGACCATTTAGGGAAGAGTTGTTTCATAAATGAATCTCCAAATCTTTGATTTGGTTAAGATGAATTTACAACTCAGACTGTTTAAGGAAGAGTTGTTTCATATACATAATATAGGAGTTGATTTTTTGAAAATTGAAATAGGAACAAATGAAGCAGGCCAAAGACTAGATAAGTTTTTGAGAAAATATTTAAAAGATGTACCTTTAAGTGCTATATTTAAGGCATTAAGAAAAGGTGATGTAAGAGTAAATGGAACAAAGAAGAAGGAAAATTACTCTTTAGAATTAGGAGATGTTATTGAAATAAGATATATCCAAAGTAAACAAGAGAAAAAAGATGAGTCATTTATAAAAGTAAATTATAGCGGACTTATGATTACATATGAAGATG
>JAFNXG010000121.1 GCA_017383505.1 Clostridium sp. | reverse complement strand
AATAAAAAAGAAAATAAATTATTTTACTTAATGGTTTTTATATTTTTCTGTGTAGGAATAGCATTAGGTACATATATATTTAAATATATGAATTCAAATGATTCTACAGAGCTTACAAGCTACTTTTCTACATTTACACAAAGTATAGCAAATGAACAAATAAATAATGAAGTTTTATTATTAAATGTACTTAAAAAGAATTTAGTACTTATAACAATAATTATAGCAATGTCATTTACTATATTTGGCACACCAGTAATTTTAGTAATTGATCTTATTAAAGGGTTTACATTAGGATATACTTTTAGTTTTTTAATTTCAACTTTTGAAGGAAAAGGGTTATGTTTAGCTTTAGCATCAACTATACCACAAAATATTATATATATTCCGTGTTTTGTGGCATTAAGTATAGTCGGAATCGAATTTTCTTCAATAAAACTAAAAGAAAGGTTCTTTAATAAAGGTAAAGTAAATACAATATTAGAGAGAGAACTAATTTTTAAGATAGGTGTATTTACATGTATATTTATTATGGGTACTTTTATTGAAGCGTATGTTTGTCCGAATATTATTAAATTCGTAGTAACCAATGTTTATAAAGTTATTTAAAAGATGATAATAAAGAGGAATTTTAACACAGGTGTCGAATAATAATAAATAAGGTGGGAATGGGTAGAATTATGAAAGAGATAGTAAACGAATATAGGGAATCATTGCTTCAAAGTCATAAAAGTGATAATACTGTTTATGCTTATGTAACAGATGTTAATTTGTATATTAAATATTTAAATGGTAAAGATATATATTTAGATGAAACTGACAATGGAACAGTTAGAAGTTATATAGAATATCTTTTAGAAGAAGGTAAATCAGAAAGATCAATAAGTAGAATTGTTATTAGCTTGAGAAGTTTTTATAACTATCTAAAAGAGCAAAAGATAATTAGAGATATACCTAAAATATATTATAAGAGTACAGATCAATCTAAAAAGCTTCCAGAAATATTAACAGTAGAAGAAGTTGATAAGATAATTAAAATTGTTGATAAGGATTGCAATAAGGGTATAAGAGATAATGCTTTATTAGAACTTATGTATGCAACTGGTATGAAGGTTTCAGAAATAATTAATTTAGCAGTAGAAGATGTAAACCTTGATTTGCTATATGTTAGGTGTCATGATAATAAAAATTATGAAAGACTTATACCAATAGGAAGAAGTGCAGAGTCTGCGCTTAAAGAATATTTATCTGTAAGAGATATAATTGCATCAGCAGGAGTGCATAATCTGTTTGTAAACTTAAATGGCAATCAATTAACTAGGCAAGGTGTTTGGAGAATAGTAAAAGAATATTCTCATAAAGCTGGAATTAATAAAGATGTTAATTTAAATACATTTAGACATTCTTTTGCTGTACATTTATTACAAAATGGAGCAAATGTAAGAGCAGTACAAAAGCTTTTAGGAAATCAAGTATTAACTTATATGGATACTTACTATGAAATAATAAATAATGATAAAATAAATTTAGTTTATAAGAACTCTCATCCAAGAGCTTAGGAGTTTTTAGTAATTTAAATTTATATACGAAAGGAGAAAATAATATGAAAAGAGCTATATTAGTAGTATTAGATAGCGTTGGAGTTGGAGAATTAAAAGATGCTAAAAATTATGGAGATGAAGGAAGCCATACATTAGACAATGTATACAAAACATGTAATGGGCTTAAAATAAATGAACTAGAAAAGCTAGGTATAGGTAATATTGAAGGTGTAAATGGACCTAAGAAGTGTAGTAATGCAATAGGGGCATTTGGTAGATGTGAAGAAGCTTCTAAAGGAAAAGATACTGTAACAGGGCACTGGGAAATAAGTGGAGTTATATTAGAAGAACCTTTAAATACTTACCCAAATGGTTTTTCAGATGAAATAATTAATGAATTTAAGAAGAGAGCAAATATTGAAGGTATACTAGGGAATACAGTGGCTTCAGGAACTCAAATAATTGAGGATTTAGGAGAAGAGCATGTAAAAACAGGATATCCTATTATATATACTTCAGCAGATAGTGTATTCCAAATTGCTGCACATGAAGATATTATTCCAGTAGAAAGATTATATGAAATGTGTGAAATTGCAAGAAATATGCTAGTTGACAAGTGGGCAGTAGGAAGAGTTATTGCAAGACCTTTTGTTGGAGAAGCTCCAAACTTTAAGAGAACTTCAAATAGAAGAGATTATGCATTAGATCCGTTTAATAAAACTATGCTTGAATATTTAAAAGAAGCAAATTATGAGGTTGCAGCTGTTGGTAAGATAGAAGATATATATAATGGTAAGGGTGTTACAAGTGCAGTTCATACTAAAAGCAATATGGATGGTGTAGATAAGACTTTAGAATACATGGATACTGTAAAGGAAGGACTTATCTTTACAAATTTAGTTGACTTTGATATGTTATATGGACATAGAAATGATCCACAAGGATATGGAAAAGCACTTGAGGATTTTGATAATAGATTACAAGAAATCTATAATAAAATGGCAGAGGATGATATTCTTATTATTACAGCAGACCACGGCTGCGACCCAACTACTAGTAGTACAGATCACTCAAGAGAACATATACCAGTTCTTGTATATGGTAAGAAGATTAAAGCAGGAGTTGATATTGGAACAAGAGAAACATTTGCAGATTTAGGGAAAACTATATTAGATTTCTTTAATGTAAAGAATGAATTAGTTGGTAAGAGTTTCTTAAGTGAAATAATATAGAAGCTAGAGGAGAACAAACATATGAGAATGTATGATTTAATTATGAAGAAAAGAAAAGGTGAAGAATTAAATACTGAAGAAATAAACTTTTTTGTTGATGGATTTACAAAGGGAGAAATACCAGATTATCAAGCATCAGCAATGCTTATGGCAATTTTCTTTAATAAGATGAATAAGAGAGAAACAGCAGATTTAACAAATGCTATGGTTGAATCAGGGGATAAAATAAACTTAAGCAATATAAAAGGTATAAAGGTAGATAAACATTCAACAGGAGGAGTTGGAGATAAAACTTCAATTTGTTTAACTCCTTTAGTGGCATCATTAGGGATTCCGGTAGCTAAAATGTCTGGAAGAGGCCTTGGTCATACTGGAGGAACTATTGATAAATTAGAAACATTTAAAGGCTTTTCAGTTGAGTTAACAGAAGAGCAGTTCATGGAAAATGTCAACAAAATTAATATTGCTATAATGGGGCAAAGTGGAAATCTAGTTCCAGCAGATAAAAAGCTATATGCTTTAAGAGATGTAACTGCAACAGTAGATAATATGTCTTTAATTGCATCAAGTATAATGAGTAAAAAATTAGCTTCAGGTGCAGATGCTATAGTTTTAGATGTTAAAGTTGGCGATGGTGCATTTATGAAAACACCAGAAGCAGCGAAAGAATTAGCACAAGAAATGGTTGATATAGGAAAACATTTAGGAAGAGAAACTATAGGTGTTATATCTGATATGGATCAACCTTTAGGATATGCAATAGGTAATAGTTTAGAAGTTATGGAAGCTATAGAATTATTAAAAGGTAATGGGCCTAAGGATCTTTTAGAACTAACATTAACTATTGGCGCAAATATGTTACTTTGTGCTAAAAAGGCAGAAACTTTAGAAGAAGCTAAAAATATGCTTATAGAAAATATAGAAAATGGAAAAGGTTTAGAGAAGTTAAAGGACTTTATTAAAGCTCAAGGTGGAGATATTGCTCCAATAGATGATTTTAATAAATTCCCACAAGCAAAATATATAGAAAAAGTTATTTCTCCTGTTGATGGATATATTACAAAGATTCATGCAGAAGCTTTTGGACTTATAGCCATGGAATTAGGTGCAGGACGTGCAACTAAAGAAAGTGAAATTGATTTAGCAGTTGGTATAGTGTTAAATAAGAAAAGAGGAGAAAAAGTTAATAAAGGTGATATTCTAGCATACATACATTCTAATAAAGAAGAGAAGATTGAAAAAGCTAGAAAAGCAATCTTAGACAATATAGTTATTGAAGATAGCTATGATTTAAATATTCCATTAATATATGATGTGGTAAAATAGTT
>JAFNXG010000010.1 GCA_017383505.1 Clostridium sp. | reverse complement strand
ACATGATATAATAGCATTATTAAATAGAAAATAATAAATGAAATAAATAATTATATATTGTAAAAGTGCTAGAGATTTAAATTACTACTGAAGAACAGAGTGGTTTTTAGTCTAATATTTACAATTGAAAGGTAATAAACAAATGAGTAATAGAGAAGAAATGATTAGTATATTAAGAAAATATTATAATGATATATCAACAAGTTTTCCATTTCATATTAAAGGAGAAATACCAACTAAGAAAATTAATAATGCAATAAAAGTATTTGCTGAAGGTGTTGATAGAGAAACAATTATAGGTTTGTATGATACAACAGTAAGTAGAAATGGAAAAGAAGGATATATTTTCACAGATTCTAAGATATATTATAAAGAAATTTGGGAAAAGCCTAAAAAGGTTTGGTATGAAGATATAGAAAAAGCGGTAATAATTGAAAGAGGAAAGAATAAAGATTGTGATAAATATTTAAAACTTTTAATGAAAGATGGTACAGAAATTATATGGAAGTCATGTTTTTTAAATAAAACACCTCTTTGTCAATTTATAAATGAGATAATAACTATAAAAAATGGTAATGAGTATAATTTTGACATAAAAAATTTTGATGATTCTGGTGCAATAGCAGCAGGAATTTCTGTTGGTAACTATGGAACTGTAAATAAGTTATTTGAAGAAGAAAAATTTAGTGCATTTAAAGGGCATGGATTTGCAGCAGAGAGAGCAAATGATCTTTATGATAAATTAACAGGAAGTAATGCAAAGATTGTTGGAGATTCTAATGTTAAAAATGGTGCTGATAGAATAGTAAATGGTATTCAAATTCAAACTAAATATTGTAATACGGGTTCTAAGTGTATAGCAGAATGCTTTGAAAATGGAAAGATGAGATATACCATAGAAAATGGAACCAAACCAATGCAAATAGAGGTTCCATCTGATAAATATATTGATGCTATTAAGGCTATGGAAAATAGAATTAAAAAAGGACAAGTTCCAGGTGTTACGGATCCTAGTGAAGCGAAAAATATAGTTAGAAAAGGTCATTTTTCATATAATCAAGCAAAAAATATTGCAAAGGCTGGCACAGTTGAATCTATTACTTATGACTCTGTAAATGGTATAATAATTTCTTCATCTGCCTTTGGTATAAGTGCAGCACTTACTTTTGCAACATCTGTTTGGAATGGAGAGGATTTTGAAACTTCAATTAAATTAGCAACATATTCAGGGCTAAAAATAGGAGGAACGGCATTTATTACATCTGTATTAGCTAGTCAATTATCAAAAGCAGGTCTAAATAGTGCCTTAGTAGCAAGTAGTGAAGCAATAGTTAAAATTATGGGACCAAAAGTTTCTGCAATGGTAGTTAATGCATTCAGACAAGGAAGTAAAATTTATGGATCAGCAGCAATGAAAAGTGCAGCTAAATTATTACGTGGAAACGTAATAACAGCTGGAGTTACAGTTGCAGTATTATCATCATTTGATATTGTTAATATTTTTAGAGGAAGAATTTCGGGTAAACAATTATTTAAAAATATAACTAATACTACAACTACAGTTGCATCAGGAACAGCAGGTTGGATAACAGGAAGTGCAGTTGGCTCTATGCTTTTACCAGGGGTTGGAACTGTCATTGGTGGATTAATAGGCTCAATAGGTGGAGGAGCTGTTGGAGGAAAGGTTAGCAATACTGTACTTGATATTTTTATTGAAGATGATGCAGATGAAATGGTGAAAATTATAGAGAGAAAATTTTCAGATTTAGCAATTGAGTATTTGCTTAACAAGAAAGAAGTGGAGAAGGTAACTGATAACTTAAAAGATAAATTAAGCGGTAATACATTAAAAGAAATGCATGCTGACTCTAATAGAGAAGAATTTTCAAAAAAATTACTTATTCCTATTATAGAAAATGAAGTAAATAAACGTAGAAAAATAAGTATGCCTTCAGAAGAACAGATGCAAGATAGTTTAAGAAGTGTACTTGAAGAAATTTCAGATACTCTTGATGAGGCGAATGTATAAGATTTTTCTTTTAATTTAGATAGATAGCTATAAAAATTTAGTGTTAGTATAATGAATATAAAGGGTTTAATAAGGGAGAGATTTATATGGATTATATTTTTGATAGCCATGTTCATTCAAAAAATTCATTTGATGGTTGTGATAGTGTAATAGAACTTTGCAAAGAAGCTATAAAGAATAATATAGATGGATTTTGTATTACGGATCATTTAGAAGTACAAGAATATAATGAAGAATATGAAGAAAGTATTACTAAGTCTCATAAAGATATAAAAAAAGCTTCTGAATTATTTAAAGATAAAATAAATATTAGAACTGGAATAGAATTAGGACAACCCTTGCAAGATATAAAAACAGCAGAGATTATTTTGGAAAAATTTCCTTGTGATTTTATAATAGGTTCAATGCATAATGTAAAAAATGAAAGAGATTTTTATTTTATGGATAAGTATGATTTTGAATATAAATTAGATGAACTTCTTATAAAATATTATGAAGAGTATTATGATATGGTAAAGTGGGGGAAGTTTGATGTTATAGGTCATATTACCTATCCATTAAGATATATTGAAGGTAATTTTAATATTAAAGTAGATATGAATAAATATAATGATATTATATTTGAAATGTTAAAGTTAGCTATTAGCAAAAATATTGGTATAGAAATAAATGTATCGGGATTTAGACAAGCTTATGGAAAGCAGTTTCCTAACTTTGAACATATAAAAGCCTATAGAGATTTTGGGGGAGAAATAATTACAGTAGGTAGTGATTCACATAATAGATATGATATAGGTAAAAATTTTAAAGAAGCTAGAGAAATTTTATTAGAAGCTGGATTTAAATATTATTGTTATTTTGAAAATAGAAAGCCTAAATTAATTAAAATATAATATATTAATATTATATTATTTACATTAAAATACCCTAACTATATAATTATGATATTAATTTATAAAAAAAATATATATAATATAATTTTAGGATTAAGTAAATCATAAATATATAAACAAAAGGATAGGGGGAATAGGCATGAAATCATTAAAAATTGCTTGTACCGAAAGAACTAGAAATTATTTTTTTACTGATAGAGAAACTATAGAGGTGGGAACTACTGATTATACTGATGTAGCAGTAGCTGTAGTTAGTGAAAGTGATATAGAAAGTATAAATGATATATATGATACAAGATTTGGAATAGAAATCTTTGTCTTATCTGAATCTAATGAAATTGATGATGATATTAAAAACAAAGTAGATAAAATAATAGATATTAACGAGCTTGATGAAGAAACTCTTAGTAGTGAAATAAATAAATCTGCAGACAAATATGAAGAAGAAATGTTACCACCATTCTTCAATGTTTTAAGCGAATACTCAAGAAGAGGAAACTTACAATTTGCTTGTCCAGGACATCAAGGTGGTCAATATTTTGTTAAACATCCAGCAGGAAGAGCTATGTATGAATTCTTTGGGGAAAATATATTTAGATCAGATATATGTAATGCTGATGTTGACTTAGGGGATTTATTAATACATGAAGGTCCTGCTATGTCAGCACAAGCATATGCAGCAAAGGTATATAATGCAGATAAGACTTATTTTGTAATGAATGGAACAAGTACATCAAATTCTGTAGTTATAAATGCAATAGTATCTCCAGGTGATTTAGTTTTATTTGATAGAAATAACCATAAATCTATATATAACTCAGCTTTAGTTTCTAATGCAGGAAAACCAGTATATTTAGAAACTTCACGTAATCCTTTTGGATTTATTGGTGGTATAGATGCTCATTGTTTTAATGAAGAATATTTAAGAAGTGAAGCAGCAAAAGTTGATAGTGAAAAAGCAAAAGAAAAAAGACCATTTAGATTAGCTGTTATTCAACTTGGAACTTATGATGGAACTATATATAATGCAAGACAAGTAGTAGATAAGATAGGACATCTTTGTGATTATATATTATTTGATTCAGCATGGGTTGGATATGAGCAATTTATACCTATGATGAGAGATTGCTCACCATTATTATTAGATTTAAATTCAGAAGATCCTGGAATTTTAGTTACTCAATCTATACATAAACAACAAGCAGGTTTTTCACAAACATCTCAAATTCATAAAAAGGATAGTCATCTAAGAGGACAAAAGAGATATGTTGATCATAAGAGATTTAATAATGCATATATGCTATATGCATCAACAAGCCCATTTTATCCTTTATTTGCAGCTTTAGATGTTAATGCAAGAATGCAAGATGGAGAAGCTGGAAAGAAGCTTTGGTCTGATTGTATAAAAGTTGGAGTTGAAGCAAGAAAAGATGTGTTAGAAAGATGTGAATTATTGAAGCCATTTATTCCACCAGTAGTTAAAGGTAAGTTGTGGCAAGATTATGATACAGAAGAAATAGCTAATAATATAGAATTCTTTAAATTCTATCCAGGAGAAAAGTGGCACTCATTTGAAGGATATGGAGAAAATCAATATTTTGTAGATCCTAATAAATTTATGTTAACAACTCCAGGAATAAATGTTGAAACTGGTGAATATGAAGAGTTTGGTATACCTGCAACTATTTTAGCTAATTACTTAAGAGACCATAGAGTAGTTCCAGAAAAATGTGATTTAAATTCTATATTATTCTTATTAACACCTGCAGAAACTACTGCAAAAATGAAAGGTCTAGTAGACCATTTAGTAAGATTTGAGAAGCTTATAAATGAAGATGCACAATTAAGTGAAGTATTACCTAAATTATATGAAAAGTATGAAGAGAGATATAAAGATTATACAATAAGAAGACTATGCCAAGAAATGCATAATTTCTATAAGGAAAATGATGCTAAGACTTATCAAAAATTATTATTTAGAAGAGATTCACTTCCAGAGTATGTTATGAATCCAAATGAAGCTAATATTGAGCTTAAGAGAAATAATGCTAAGTTAGTTCCGTTAAGTGATATAGTTGGAGAAATTGCTTTAGAAGGAGCACTTCCTTATCCTCCAGGAGTATTTTGTGTAGTGCCAGGTGAAAAGTGGAATACTGTTGCCCAAAAATATTTCTCTATTTTAGAAGAAGGAATTAATAAGTTCCCAGGATTTGCACCAGAAATTCAAGGGGTTTACCTTGAAAAAGAAGATGGAAAAGTAAGAGCTTATGGATATGTTTTAGATAAATAATATATATGTAGTGAAAAGGAAAACCTCTATGAAAACTAGAGGTTTTCTTTATACCACTCTAAAGTAAGAGTAATTCCATCATTGAAAGAGTAGTTAGGGTTATAATCTAAATATTTTATTGCTTTAGTTATATCTGCAAAGCTATGAGGGATATCACCTTTACGTACTGGTCCGTATATAGGGGGTAAAGTAAAGTTTAAAGCTGTTGATAATGTGCTATATAAATTATTTAAGGTAATAGTATTTCCACAACCAATATTAAATACTTCTCCAGATACAGTACTATCGGCTAAGCAAGCTTTTAAGTTTGCTTCTACAACATTTTCTACATAGGTAAAATCTCTAGAATATGATCCATCACCATTTATTGTAGGAGTAACACCGTTCAGAAATGATTTTATAAACTTAGGTATTACAGCTGAATATTGTGAGTTAGGATCTTGATTTTTACCAAAAACATTAAAATATCTTAAACCAATAGTTTCTACATTATAAATAGATGTAAATAGTTTAGCGTATAATTCATCTACTCTTTTAGTTAATGCATATGGTGAAAGAGAATTACCGATAGATTCTTCTTTTTTAGGTAATGAAAAGTTATCACCATATACTGAAGAAGATGATGCATAAATAACTCTTTTAACATGGTTATCACGTGCTGCTACTAATATATTAAGAGTTCCTTTTATATTTATTTCTTCGTATAATTGAGGAAATTTAATTGATTTAGGAACAGAACCAAAAGCTGCTTCATGAAGAATAAAGTCAATACCAGTGCAAGCAAGATTACATGTTTCGAAATCTCTTATATCACCTTCAATAAGTTGAAAGTTAGAGTTATTTAAAAAAGGCTCAATATTTTTTCTTTTACCTGTAGAAAAGTTATCTAATACTCTTACAAAACAACCTTTTTTTAAAAGGGCTTCTACTAAATTAGAACCTATAAATCCAGCACCACCAGTTACCAGAAAGCTTGTATTACTAGGAAAGTGTATATCTTCATATCCCATTTTATAGCCTCCAATATAGAAAATTTGAATCTTCCGCAGTATTTTTATTTAAAATACCTTTTACATCTATTAATACTGGTATAATATTATCTTTAAAAAGGCTATTTAAAAAGTCAAAGGACATAGCTGTATATTCATTATGAGCAACTGAAATTATTACAGCATCAGCTTTATTGATATTACTATTAATATCAATAAGATTTATATTATATTCGTTTAAAACCTCTTCTCTATCTGCTAGTGGATCTGAAACGTACACATTAATTCCATACTCTTTAAGTTCATTAACAATATCTATAACTTTCGAGTTACGAATATCAGGACAATTTTCTTTAAAAGTAATTCCTAATATAACTACGTTACTATCTTTAATTTTACATCCAGATTTTATTAAAAGTTTTATTGTTTTTTCTGCAATATACTTACCCATTTTATCATTTACAGTTCTTCCAGCTAAAATTACTTGTGAATTATATCCAAGTAATTGAGCTTTATACGTTAAGTAGTATGGATCAACTCCAATACAATGCCCACCAACTAGACCAGGATTTAAAGATAAAAAGTTCCACTTTGTAGAAGCTGCTTTTAAAACTGAAGCAGTATCTAAGTTCATTTTATCGAATATTAATGATAATTCGTTTATAAATGCAATATTAATATCTCGTTGAGAGTTTTCAATAACTTTT
The DNA here is from genome assembly GCA_017383505.1 of Clostridium sp. Lineage (GTDB taxonomy): Bacteria > Bacillota > Clostridia > Clostridiales > Clostridiaceae > Clostridium. Next base: position 12,829 of record JAFNXG010000010.1, on the reverse strand, counting down.
GCAGCTTCAGCAATTTTAATACTTTCAGCTTTGTAAACACCTGCATCTATTATAAGTTCATATACTTTTGATATTGTATCTAATGATTCTTCATCCATACCAGAAACTATTTTAATAGTATTTTGTAAGGTATGATTTTTATCGCCAGGATTAATACGCTCTGGTGAATATCCAACTTTAAAGTCTTTTCCGCAAATTAATCCAGAAAACTTTTCAAGTATGGGAATACAAACCTCCTCTGTAACTCCAGGATAAACAGTTGATTCATAAACTACAATTGCTCCAGTAACTAAAGATTTAGCAACTGTTTCACTTGCTTTTATTATAGGAGTAAGATTTGGAGTACAGTCATCATTTATAGGTGTTGGAACTGCAACTATATGAAATTTTGCCTCTTTAAGGTAATTAGGATCACTAGAGAATTTTAAAGTAGCCTTTTGTAATTCATCATTTCCAACCTCATTTGTAGGATCAATTCCATTTAAATAGTTATTTATTTTATTTTTATTTATATCAAATCCAATAACATCTAATTTTTTAGAAAAAGCAATAGCAAGACCTATACCAACATAACCAAGACCTATAACAGATAATTTTTCTTTTTTTAATTTTAATGAATCATATAAAGTCATAATACAAATCCTCCTTTGTTTTCACTATCATCATATTCAAGTTTTATAAAAGTGAAACTATAAAATATAAAAAAATGTAGATTTTGAACAAAAAATGAGAACTATTGAAATAATAGCTCCATATAATAAAGCGAATTATATATTTTTCATTGAAATAAAAGTTATGTTAATTAGGAGTGATAAATAAATGTCAATACAGTTATTTGTTCCAACCTTTGAAATAGATGAATGTCTTAGTGAAATAAAAGAGTGTTTAGAAAAAGGGTGGACAGGGATAGGATATAAAACTGTTGAGTTTGAAGAGGCTTGGAAAAAGTATACGAGATTTAATAATGCACATTTTTTAAATTCTGCGACTGCAGCACTACATTTAGCTGTTAAAGTTTTAAAAATACAAAATAATTGGGAGGATGGTGATGAGATAATTTCTACACCATTAACATTTGTATCAACTAACCATGCTATTATGTATGAGAATTTAAAAGTAGTATTTGCTGATGTAGATGAATATTTATGTCTAGATCCTAAAGATGTAGAAAATAAAATAACTGGTAAAACAAAAGCTATTATTTTTGTAGGACTAGGTGGAAATGTTGGTAGGTATAAAGAGATAGTAGCAATTTGTAAAAAATATGGTTTAAAATTAATATTAGATGCAGCTCATATGGCAGGAACAAGATTAGATGGTGAAATAGTTGGAAAAGAAGCAGATGTAGTATGCTATTCTTTTCAAGCGGTAAAAAACTTACCTACAGCAGATTCAGGAATTGTTTGTTTTAAAGAAGATGAAGATGATAAACTAGCAAGAAAACTTAGTTGGTTAGGTATAGATAAAGATACTTATGCTAGAGATAATGGAAATTATAAATGGAAATATGAAGTTGATTATTTAGGATATAAATATAATGGAAATTCTATTATGGCAGCTATAGCACTTGTCCAACTAAAATATTTAGATGAAGATAATAAATATCGTAGAGAGATAGCTAAATGGTATGATAAGTATCTCGATATTAATGATAAAAAAATAAAAAGAATAGCTATTGCAGAAGGATGTGAGAGTAGCAGACATCTTTATATTATTGATGTTAATAATAGAGATGAATTATTAATTAAATTAAATGAGAATGGTATTTTCCCAGGTGTGCATTATAGAGATAATACTGAATATAGTATATATAATTGTGAAAAGGGTTGTTGCCCTAATGCCAAATATATAAGTGCTAGGATTATATCTTTACCAATGCATTTAAGGTTGGTAGAAGAAGATATAAAATATATATGTGAAAAGATAAATATGTATGCTAAATAAAATATTATAAAAGCTGTATTAAATTAATTAATACAGCTTTTGTAATATTTTATTTTAATTAATTTTATTATTTTCTCTTTTAAAGCTAGGAAAATATTTAAATACATTATCAATAAATTTTTTAATAATGATTTCCTCAGAATAATAATTTTCCATTTTATCATGTGCTGCCTTAGAAATTTTAAATCGTAAATCCCTATTAGAAATAAGTTTATTTATATTATTATACCACTCATCTTTAGAGGATGATAAAAAGCCGTCAACTCCATTGTTAATAATAGTTTTATTATGAGCTGTAGATGAAGCAACAACTGGTATTCCTAAAAGCATGATTCTTTTTAATGAAAATCCACTTTTACCAATTCTATCAGGTACATCTATATATGGAAGTATGAATATGTCTGATTTACTTATTTGTGGAATTATATTTGTAATATATTTTTCCATAGGTTGATAAGGAATTAGATTAGCCCATGGAAATGTTTTTTTAATTGGTTCACTAAGGTCTCTATAATCTATACCCATATGCCAACCATATAAGTTTAATTGATAGTTATATTTTTTGTGCAAATCAATAAGTGGTTCAGCAATTGACAATAAATCATTAACATAAGCATCAGCACAAGATTGTTGCCAACTTATTACTGGAGTAGGTAAAATATTATCTCTAGGGGAATTATATTTATAATTCTCAAAATCCAATAAACAAGAAATTGTCTCAGTTGGAGTTGAAACATAGTTTTTTAGTATATTTTTATGAGCTTCAGTACCAACTAAAATTAAGTCAGTTACTTTTAATGTGTTGATATGCTCTGTACTTGACATATCTTGAAAATCATCATCTATATGACACAAAAATGTTTTGTTTTTTAAATGAGAAATATACTTAGATGTGTGTGCTGGACATTGAATTGTTTTTTGAAAAAAAATTATATCAGCGTCACAATTTTTTAAGATTGATAATTTATCATCAAGATTATATATTATTTCGATATTATATCCTAATTTAATAAGTGTTTTAGCAAATAATAAATCTGAAAAAGTAGTTGTTGAATTTTTTTTATTTAGTAAAAAAAAATAGCCTTTCATAAATTTTACTCTCCTATTAAGTTTTATTAACTAACTCAAAAAGTTTTTTTAGATATAATTCATAAGTTAAAGAATAAGAAAAGTTTTTAGATTGATTTAAAACCTTATTAGAATAGAAATCTAAGTTAGAGAGTGTTTTATCTATTTTGTATATTAAATCTTTTAAATTGACATTAGGAAAATTATCTAATGAGTTATCACAATCAGCTAAAAGTGCACTTTCTTTAACAAGTTCTGGTAGGCTTCCTGAGTTAATTCCTACAAGAGGTGTTCCAGTATGCATTGTTTCAATCACCATATTAGAGCAACCTTCATGAGCTTTAAGATGAAGAACCATATCAACGCTACGTAAAATAGTAGGCATATTTTCACGTGGTATTGGATTTAGTAAATCTAATTTAGAAACATTACGAAAATTAAGCTTAGATAATGATCTTTGATTAGCAGCAAAAGCTCGTCCTAAAACCCAGAATTCAATATCAGATTTATTAGAATAGTGAGATATAACACTGCTTAAAAGATTTAATGATTTAGTAGCTGTATCTGGAGTACCCCAATATGCAGCAGCTAAAATTATTTTTTTATTAGATTTATTAGGTAGTTTTTCACCGGTAGGAGTAAATAAGTTAGAGTTAGCAGAATTATAGATAATATCACCATTAGGTTCTGAACCATTATAAATACTTCTAAATAAAACTTCCTTAGAAAAATGACTTTGATAAACTATAGAATCAGCAAAAGAAATTAAATTCTTTAGTTCATCATTTTTATTTTTTATTAATAAAGGATTAGGATGGTTATATGGTAGATATATGGCACCTAATCGTTGCATAATTTTAATTTTTTTGTTTTTCAATAATTCTAGTTCTTTATAAGTTGATAGGTTAGCTACAGAACAAAAAACATCTACTGTATCATCAAAACCATAGCTTACAGTATGGCCTTTACTAATACAATATTTACTAAAAGCTTCTATCCAACTACGAGCTCCACCAGGCCCATTATAGTTTTGGGAAAATCCTATTTTCATTTCTGGATACCTCCAAGGTTTACAAATATATATTTGTTCTAATATAGAATATGAAATTATAATTATAATGATAAAAATTAATGAATAATTTTTAATGGACATAAAATATATTTATACATAGCATATTAATATATTAGTATATTAGGAGAGTTTGCTATGGTTCCATTAATTAGTTTTGTTACCTTTAATCATGCAGGACTTAATGCTAGAAATTTAACAGCATTATTAAATACTAATGATGATTTTGAATTATATATTATTGATAATAATTCAGTAGATGATACTTGGAACTTTATAGAAAGTTTAAATGACCCTAGAATTGTATGTAAAAAGAGATTTGATTTAAATAGAGGATTAGTGTATGCACTAAATTATGTACTTAGTAAAAGAAAAAAAGATCAATATTTTATAACTATGGATAGTGATGTATGTATTGAAAGTAAAGACTGGATTTCTAAATTTATGAGAGGATTTGAGTTATTTGATGATTTAGGAATAGCAGCAGCAGAAAGAGAAACATACTTTCAAGAAAAGAAAATACAGTATAGTCCTAAAATAAAAGAAGGCTTTGAAATATGTGAAATGAACTTTGTAATTGGATGTTGTATGTGTATGAGTCCTAAGTTATTAGATAGATTAGGATATTTTAGTGAAGAAACTTATGGAGCAGATAAAGAGATTTGTGCTAGAACAGTAAAATATACTCCTTTTAAAATAGCCATTATTCCTAATATTAAAATAAATCAGCAGCAAAGGATTTCCTGTGATGATTGTTTAATAAAGGATAAGTGTACAATCAAAGAAGGAACTTGTTATGGGGTATATAAAAAAAGATATGGGCATATTGAGTTTGCAAATAAATATATGAGTAAGTATGAAAAATTTATTAGAGATATAGATTCTAAAAAAAGGACTATGTATTGTGCATCGATTCATGATGAAAATTCATTAAAAAATAATTATTATGATAGAGAATCTGCAGAAGAGAATTTTAATTTTTTTATACAAAATTATAACTAAATAGTTTCTAATATAAATATTTAAGCTTTATTTAAATAAAAATTAAAGTAATAAATTTTAAGAAGTTTGATAAGTGGGTATTTAATATGGAAAAATATAACTTGAGCAAATTATTAATAAAATGTGCTGATGACGGTAGTATATGTGTAAGTGATATTAAGCTTAAGCCTATAAATGATAATGATATAGAAATTATGAGGCAATGGAGAAATAAAGAAAATATTACTAATAATATATTTATTGATAATAGAATAATTAGTGAAGAGGATCAGATTAGGTGGTATAAGAGATACAAGATTAATAAATATGATGAAATGTTTATTATAAAAATTAATGAGATATCTGTAGGAACTGTTGCTTTATATAATATTGATTACAAAAGTGGAAGTGCTGAGTTTGGAAGGCTTTTAATTGGTGATATAAATAATAGAGGGAAGAACATAGCATTAATAGCAACTAAAGCTATTTGCTATTATGGCTTTAATGGGTTGAGTTTAAATAGGATTAATCTTAAAGTTTATAAAAATAATATTAAGGCTATTAACCTATATAAAAAAGTAGGCTTTACCGAGATTAAAGAAGTGGATATTGAAAATGAAGATATTATAGTAATGGAGATTTATAAAAATACTATTAAATATAATTAGTAATAGATATTAATATTATTTAGAATAATATATAAATTAAAAAGTGTTAAGTATATATAATTTTAAGACTTTATTAGAGGATGTGATAAATTTATATGAGTATACCGATTGTCAGCTTTATTTGTTGGAACAGAGCTGGATTAAATGCTAGGAATTTAAATGCATTACTAAATACAAAAGATGATTTTGAATTATATATAGTTGATAGTAATTCGACAGATAATACTTGGGATTTTATAAAGGGATTAAAAGATTCTAGAATTAAAGAAATAAAAAGACTAGATTTAAATAGAGGGTGTTCATATGCTATAAACTATATAATGTCTAAAAGAAAAAAGGAACAGTATTTTTTTCATTTAGATAGTGATTCATATATTATGACATCAGATTGGATAACTAAATTTATGGAAGTTATGAATACTTATAGTGATATAGGAGCTGCATCAACTCTCTCTCCAAATATACTAAGATACTATTCTATATATTGCAATCATAGAGAGGAAAAAGGAGTATGTATTGAAGAAAGCAATGCTTTAGTGGGAAATTGTCTGTGTATCAGACCGGAACTTATAGATATACTAGGATATTTTAATGAGGAAACAGGGAGATGTGATTCAGATTATTCAATGAGAATAAATAAATTTACAAATTATAAGACTGCATTTGTAAAAAGCATAATAATAGATCAAAAACAAAAGATAGATTGTAAAGGCTGTTTTATAAATAATATTTGTACAGTAAAAAATAATAATACTACTTGCTTTAAAATTAGAGATAGTAAGTATCAGAATATAATATTTGAAAAAAATTCTAAAAATTTAATAGATAAATATTATAAAGAAATAGAGAGTGGTAAAAGAAGTCCTTACTGTGCATCAATTCATGATGAAGAATCTATAAAAAATCACTACTATGATAAGGAAAGAGCTGAACAGGTTTTTAGATACTATATCGATAATGCCAATTAGAATGATTAATATAAAAAAATTCCCCATATGAAAATATATATGGGGAATTTTTTATATTATTTAAATAAATTTATACCTCTAGAAATAACAAGTCTTTGTAAAGATATACCTAATGCAAAACCTTGTACAGCATTAATATTAGCAGCTACATAATTAGCTTGAATAAAAGTTGGTGAAGTTGTATCTATTATTGGAGAAGTGTCATTAACTGTATTATATTCTATATTTGCTACACTTATAGAATCACCTACAGCAAATGGAGGAATCCTATTTCCTGTGGGAAGTGGCACTATAGGAGTAGAACTTTCATTAGTTATAGTAATAGTAGGATTAGGGCCAGTTCCAACAAATTCTAATACAGTCCATGGTGATCCATTAGTAATGTATTGTTGAAAATCTAATGTTGGATCGCCAGAATTTAATGAATATAAATCAGCAACATTTAAAGTGAAGTCAGTGAGTATTGCTCCAGTAGCGCTTCTAAAAACTATATTTGAGATTGTAAATAAGCTAGAGTCATTAGATTCAACACTAGTAGGTAAAGCTGTTTTAATTAAAGCAACATTGCCATTAATACCAGTATATCCAGATATGCCGAAGTTACTATAAGGAGTTACAGGTACAGTAGTTGATTGTAAAGCAAATCCAGTGTTAGGGTTAGAGTCATTTGAAATGTCAAAAGATAGTATAGAGCCATTAGGAAGCACTACATATAATCCGGTTATACTTTCACCCGGGGCTAAGTAAAGATCTCCAAAGTTAATCCAACCTATGTTTGTTGCATTATTTCCAGAGCCAGCATTTGCAAAGGATATAGAGAGTTGTCTCATATGAAACCTCCTTTTAAAATATTAAGTCAAAAAATTTTATACATTAATATTTTATGTATAAAATCAACAAGTGTGAATGAGCTGGTAATTATTGATATAATAATAGATTCTTTTATTTATAGCTTGCTTAACAGAAAAATGTACTTAAAAAATAGATATTAAAACAAAATTGATTTAAATTTTATGTGTAGTAAAAAAAATAAAAAAAGTGTTGACTTTTGTCGATAAATACTGTAATATATGAAGAGTAGTCAGTAATGACTTAGTAAATGGCCCCTTGGTCAAGCGGTCAAGACACCACCCTTTCACGGTGGTAACAGGGGTTCGATTCCCCTAGGGGTCACCATTTGTTTTAAAATTAGGAGCGAGTAGTACAAGGAAATGAGGAAACGAGTACCGGAGCTTATATATACATAAGTGAGGAACGAAGTGACGAAATTGACGCAGTAATACGAAGCTAATAATTTTTAAAATTTGCGGGTATCGTATATCGGTAATACTCCAGCCTTCCAAGCTGGAAAGGTGGGTTCGATTCCCACTACCCGCTCCATTTAAAACATTATTAATAATGGTTTAATAAGCGTGTTTAGCTCAGCTGGATAGAGCAACGCCCTTCTAAGGCGTGGGCCAGGAGTTCGAATCTCTTAACACGCACCAGTTTTGGTTTACTAGCTCAGTCGGTAGAGCACTTGACTTTTAATCAAGGTGTCCGGGGTTCGATTCCCCGGTAAGCCACCAAAAAGAAACTCAATTAAGAGTTTCTTTTTTTTATTATCAAATAATTAGATAATAGTTTCATATAAACATATATTAATATTGAATCAATTTTTGGAGGCATAGATGAGGTTCAAAAATAAATATGGATATGAAAACGAAGAAGATGATAACTTAAATGTTCCAGGTAATAATGAAGATATGAGAGAGTATGCCCAAAAATTAGCTGAGAGCTTAGCTAACATGGAAAAGGTAAGCGTAGCAATTTTAATTATAGGATATACAGGGTATATTTATGCCTCTAATTTAGATATATTAGAAGCAAGAGAAGAAAATAATACGGGAGAGCTGCCAGAAACTGCATTTATAATTTCACAAAGATTAGTAGTTCTTGGATATACATTATTATTTATAGTTGCTACAATAAGAATAAAATCAGAAATGTTAAATAATAAATATAGAGATGAAGATAATGATATAAATGGATATAATCTTGTAGCATATTCATATTTTATAAGTGTTATTGCGAATTTAATAAGATTTGAAGCATTTATAAATATTGAAAGAGCAGTAATAAATAATACTATAAATAAGAATAAGGAAGATGAATAAATTAAATACTAAAAATAATAAATAAATATAAGATACATTTTAAAATAAAGCTAAAGGGCAATGGATATATAAATCTATTGCCTTTTATAATATAATAATTTAAGTAATTAATATATATAAATATAGATTGGAGAATGCTATGTTAATAGAAGTTAATGAAAGTGACTTTAAGAATAAAATAGAAATTAGATTTGATAATATTACTGAAGGATTTAATAAATTTAAAAGTAAAACATTAAAATCAAATGAAGAAAATGAATTTGAAAAGCAATTTATTGATTTTTTAAAAAAAGCAGTAATTATAAATGGAGTAGAAAATTCATATGTAGACTTTTATTATAATTTATTATCACAGGAAGATAAAAAAAGATTAAATGAAAGTATTGATGATGCAGATAAATTATTTATAAAAGAATTTGAAAAGAAAAACTCTAAAGCAGGAATTTATTTTAATTTAACTTTAGAAAGTATACCTTTAATTGCTAAGCTTAATACGAAAGAAATATTATTTTCAACTATATATTTTGGAAAAGAAAAAATAACAATATGGGGAAATTATAATAAACAGTTTCCTGTTTTTTATACTGATGACAAAATATATAATAAATATAAATTAATTGCAGAAAAAAATAAATTGGTAATTGAATAAAAATATTGAAATAATGGTAAAAAAAGGTTGAACAATTAAAAAAAAAGAGGTAAAATATAATTAAATGTAAAAATGGTATTATTAATTTAAAGCATATTGAGAATAATAAGGGTGAAATTATAGGTATGAAAGTTATCACAAATAAAAATAGAAAAAGTGACTTAGAGTATTTCTTAGAAATATCAGTAGATCTTATGGCTATTATAGGAAAAGATGGAACGGTTAAAAATGTAAGCAAATGTTGTAGTGATGTGTTAGGCTGGAAAGAGTATGAATTGCTTGGAGATAAATGGATTAAATTTGTCCATGAAGGTGACTTCAATAGGGCCTTGAATATCATACATAGTAAAAAAAGTGGTAGCCTTATAAGAGGTATAGAAACAAGGTTTAGATGTAAGAATAATGAATATAAAATTATTGAATTTAATTGCATATATATAAAGGAAAAAGAAGTATATATATTAGCAGCTAAGGATATAAGTGATAAAAAAAGAATAGAAGAACAAAAGTTAATCTATGAAAAGGCAAAAGAGATAGATAATATAAAAAGCGAATTTTTTTCAAATATATCTCATGAATTTAAAACCCCATTAAATATAATACTAGCAAGTATGCAGATGATTAATAAAAATATTGATGATAATAAATATATTACTAATGAAGATGAAAATTTAAAGAAGTATATGAATTCTATAAGGCAAAACTGCTATAGATTACTTAGGTTAGTAAATAATATAATTGACGTAAATAAAATAAATAATCAGTATTATGATATTGAATTAGGAGATTATAATATTATAAACATTGTTGAAGATATTACAATGTCGGTTTTAGAGTATATAAAGAGTAATGGGATTGAACTTATTTTTGATACAGAAATAGAAGAGTTAATAATTGCATGTGATCCAGATAAAATAGAAAGAATAATATTAAACTTATTATCTAATGCAATTAAATATACAAGAGAAAATGGAAAAATATGTGTTAATATAAAAAGCAAAAATGAGTATGTCTATATATCAGTAAGTGATAATGGCATAGGGATACCTAAAGAAAAAATTGATACAATATTTGAAAGATATGCTAAAGTAGATAATGATATAACTAGAAAATTTAATGGTAGTGGGATAGGCCTAGCACTTGTTAAGTCGCTTGTAAAAATGCATAATGGAGAGGTATATGTAGAAAGTGAGATTAATAAGGGAAGTGAATTTACAATAAAACTTCCTATAAGACAGATTAAAGAAAATAATAAAATATATAAAAATCTTACAGAATCAAAAGTTGAAAAATGTAGTATTGAATTTGCTGATATTTATAGATAATAAATTAAAGGAGATAAGATACTAAAATTAAGATGAATACTATAATTAAAATATTAGAGTTTATGACTGGCAAATGATTAAATAGGAAATTTAACCTTAAAAATCATTTGCCATTTTTAAATTTTAATAAGTTTTATATATTCTATCTATAGCGTGAAACATAGGAGTTAAAATCCCATTTTGCAAGAAATGTTCTTGCAGAATTATATCCGGAATTAAATAGTTTTAAGTATTCATCTTTTGATATAGAAAAATCAACAGTTTTAATATCATATGTTTTTATCTTAATAGTTCTTATAGAATCCTTATTATTTAAAAATGCTTCATCATCTTTACTCATTATAGTATTAATTAAATCAGAAGAGTAAGTAATTAGATTACTTTTATTTGGGGTAACAGTAATTAAGTCATCATTACTAATTAATTTTAATCCGAATGTTGGCCATCTAGGATTATCTTTTACATCAAAAAGCCATACTGGAAAGTTACTTAATAAGCCCCCATCTACTATAAAACTTGAACTATTATTGTATTTAAGTATAACAGGATTAAAGTAAAAGGGAATACTTATACTCATTATAACAGCTTTAGCAATACTGAAATCTAATGGATTTATATTATATTTAGATAAATCATCAGGAAGAACTAATAGTTTTTTATTTGTGATATCCGAAGCAATTATTTTTAAAGGGCTTACACCATTTATAGCTATATCTCTGAATTTAGTTTTTCCTTTTTCTTTAAACAAGGAGTTTAAATAATTTTCTATTTTATTAGTAGAAAATAGACCTTTATTTTTAAATAAGCTTACCGCTTGTCCAATAAAAGGTAATAGATTTAATTTATTTTTTTCATAAAAATCCTTAAAGTTTAATTCTAGCAGTAGTTTTTTTATATCATTTCCTGTATATCCTACTGCTAGTAAAGAGGTTACTATTGCACCTACAGAAGTGCCTGCATAACGTTCAAAGGTATAGCCTTGCTCTTCTAAGTAACGAATTGCACCAAGTAAAGCGATTCCTTTTACCCCACCGCCTTCACAAACTATATCTGCTCTCATTTCATTCACCATCCAATTACCCAATTTAATATATTATATGAATATAAGAATAATTTATATTAGAATTTAAACAATATTCCTATAATAGCAGCGCTTGCTATATATACAATAGGGTGCTTTTTAAATTTTAATATAGCAATAGTAATTATTATTAATAGAACTGTAGACTTAATATTAATTAAGTCTATAATTTTATGAGTTATATTAAACTTATCAATAGTTAATATTGATACTTTAAATACTTGGTAACCAGCAGCAGCAATAAGAGCAGCAACAGCTGGTCTTAGTCCATAAAATACAGAATCTACTGATTTACTTTCTTTGAATTTATTTAAAAAGTGAGCTATTATAATTATAACTATTACAGAAGGAGTAACTAATCCTACAGTAGCAATTATCCCACCTAATATACCAGATGAACGAAAACCAGCAAATGTAGCCATGTTTACACCTATCGGACCAGGTGTAGATTGAGAAACAGCAATCATATCCATAAGCATATTTTCGTCAAACCAACTATATTTCTCAGCAAGGTCATATAAAAAAGGAATAGTGGAAAGACCACCACCAATAGAGAATAGCCCTACTTTAAAAAATTCTAGAAATAAAATTAAATAAATCATTATTTTTCACCTCTTATATATTTAAAAATAAAACCAGTTAATCCAGCAGCTATAACAACATAAACAGGTGATAAGCCTAGGAAGGCAGAAATTATAAAAGTAAGTATTGCAATTATTATTCCAAGATAATCCTTAATTGATGATTTTAATAATTTTATGACAGTGGTAATTATTAAAGCAACTACAGCAACTCTTATTCCTGCAAATGCACTTTGAACAATAGCCATATCAGCAAAGTTTTGAAGGAAAGAAGCAATAGTTAAAATTATAATTAAAGATGGAAAAACAACACCTATAGTAGCAATTATTCCACCTGTT
>JAFNXG010000009.1 GCA_017383505.1 Clostridium sp. | reverse complement strand
ATTTACGTAGATTACCAATAAAATCATTTGGAATATCATATTTCAATTTATTAATGTTATTAAATTGAGATTTAATATTTCTCAAATATCTTATACCCTTTAAGAATTTTAAGTTATTTTCTTTTATAAACTCATTTGTATATAGTCCCTTGCTTTTATGAAATTCAACAGTATTATTAGTTATATTATTAGTATTATTAAGAGAATCTATTAGTTTTAAGAAATTAGTTAATTCTAATGATTCTAAATCTAAATACTCACCATTTTCAAGTTTATAGTATTTTAGATTATCTCTAAAAGCTCTCAATATATTACTTATTTCAAATTGAGGTATATCTTTTATGTCAAATTTAAGTTCAAAATAATCATATTTTCCAGCAGATATATGTCCTACTATACCTTTAGAGTCTATAGTTTTAATTCCTTTAAAATTTTCAGAGTAATAGACATCTCCAAACTTTTGAAGTTCATTTATTTTATGTTTAAAGAAATTATAAATATAGTCATCTCCTAATGTTAAATAATATTTCTCATTAATACAATCAAACCCAAAGGATTTTAAAAGAGACATAACTTTTTGCTCTTTTTCAATATCCCTATATATTATCCTATCTTTATACTCATTAAATATATTAAACTCAAACTTATCATACTTAACTTTTAATGTCATTATTATGGAGTCATCTTCTTTGTTAAAGTAGAAATTAAACTTTGGTTTAGCTAAAACTACTCTCTCTTTAATATTAGATGAAAGTATTAGATTATCACTTACATTATTAAGGAGTGGTATAAGTTCTTTTAAAACTATCTTTTCCTCACTTACAGGAATAGTTACTCTATTAGAAGTTTTGAATACTTCATAGTAGGGTCTCATTTTATTTAAGAAGTTTTTAGTTGGTAAATATATAGTAGTCCCTTCAAACATTACATTAAAGTTATTATCTAGTAGTAGTGGTAAATCAGAAGAGGTCTCTAAATTATATTCCCTATTTTTATATTCTAAATTCATTTCTATATAGGGGTTTCCAACTATAATCTCACAATCTACAGGTCTATTAAAGAAGCCTTCATTGAAAAATATACGGTGGTCTTTTATAAGATATAAAAAATCTTTCATTAGATACTTAGGTGGATATAGATATTTACCATCTATTAATTTCTCATTTGATTTTAAGTATCTAGACTTTGTTCCTTCTATGTCTATTAAGTCATAAATAAAATCAATTAATGAAAGATCATTATCTGAGAAATACTGTTTACTTATATCAAAAGTAAAATCATTACTATACTTTAGAGATATATTATTTTCGTAATATACTAGAAACTGTCGTATATCTCTAATTACATTTAATTTATTAGATTGTTTATTTTTTAAACCTATTTTAAACTCTACAGATAGCTTCCCTCTATAGTCTATCTTATTTAAATATATCTCTATTTTAAGTTCTTTTTTATTCTTATTCTTAAGAAGGATATCTAGAACATTAGTGTTTTTATTATTATACATATTTCTCCTCCTTTACAAGTTTTAATTATAGCATAGAAAATTTACTTATAAGAAAAAATAATATAAAGGGTTATACTAATATATCTAGTACAACCCTTTATATTATTTATTTTCAATTTTGTCTAATTTTTTATTATATAAAAACATATATAATGATACTGAAAATATAATTATATATCCAATAATACTTAAAGAATCTGGTATAACATTAAATACTATTATACTTATTATAGCTGAGAATATTATATTGCTGTAATCAAAAATAGATATTTCTTTTGCTTTAGCATATTTATAAGCTATTGTAATACCAAATTGACCTATACTAGCAAAAATACCAGCTAGTACTAGATAAATAAATTGTAATAATGTCATTTCCTTATATACAAGAATCATAAATGGTAATATTACTATAGTTGAAAAGAATGAGAAGTAAAATACAACAGTATAATATTTTTCTTTTCCACCAAGTACTCTTAAACATGTATAAGCAGCCGCTGCAAATATAGCACCTAATACTCCAATTAAATATGGTAGTATGTCTAAGTTAAATTGTGGTTTTATTATAAATAAAGCTCCTATAAAAGCCACAATAATAGAAATTCCTTGCTTCATATTTATCTTTTCCTTTAAGAAAATAGCACAGAATATTATTACAAAAAATGGGCTTAATTTATTTAACATATTTGCATCTGATAAAACTAATTTATCTATTGCATAGAAGTTAAATACTATTCCTAATGTACCAAATAGTGAACGTAAAATTAGAACTTTTTGATTTTCTCGCTTTCCAAAAAAGCTTTCTTTATTAATAAGTATTAAAATAAGGGCAATAATACAAGAGGTTAAATTTCTAAAGAATGTCTTTTGAAATGATGGTAAATCTCCTGAAAGCTTTACAAATGCAGACATCATAGCAAATCCAAATGCAGACATTATTATGAATAAAACACCTTTTGTTCTATTACTTAATTGTAGATTTTTCATATATCCTCCTACGTAAATTAACTTTCCTTTATAGCTTATCATAAATAACCATTATCATCTAGATATAATTACCTATATATCGAAATTAGGTCTTTTTTAAAATAAAAAAAGACCTAATTAATAGATCTTTTATTTATGAATTTAGAATTTTACATCAGATATTTGTCTAACCATATTTAGCTCTTTTTCTGAATCGACTTGCACTAATGTTTCATTCCAATTCTTATCAAATTTAATTTTAAAAATTTCTACATTACTTTTATCATTTACAGGTGCCATTGCTACATATTCTGTTTTATTAATAAGCTTTTGCTCTAATATAGCATATTCAACTTTATTACCATTTTCATCTGTAAAGTTCATTGTTCTTTCAGTCATTTGTATTATCTCCTTATAATTTATTAATATTATTAGTATTACAAAAGATTATAAAATTATTACAGAAAATGATTAAAATACAGTGCAAGAACGTATGTTCAGAACGGGTAAAAATGTCATTTTATTATTAAATTAATAATTAAACTATATATTTTTAATAAATCACTAATAAAATCGATATTTTTATGCAAATTCAATTTCTTCTGTATATATGTGTTTATTAATAAGAACTCCTGAATCCATAGATAAGATTTTATTTGATACAAGTTTAGCAAAAGACATGTCATGTGTGATTATAAGCATAGACATACCATTTTTACTTAAACTTTTAATTAGGTTTGCAACATCTTTAGTTAATGAAGGATCTAATGCTGAGGTAGGCTCATCAAAGCATATCATCTTAGGATTTAATGCTAATGCCCTTCCAATAGCTACTCTTTGTTTTTGACCACCAGATAATTCACAAGGATAGCTATTAGCTTTATCTGATAGTCCTAGAAAACTTAAAATATCTTTTGCATTATTAATAGCATTTTCTTTATTTTCACGTAATACCCTTATAGGTGCTTCAATAATATTTTCTAGTACTGTTTTATGTGGAAATAAGTTAAAGTTTTGAAAAACTAAACCTATATTTTTTCTGATATCATTCATAGTTTTTTTATTTGCGTATTTACCATCTTTAAAAAAAGATTTTCCATCTATTTGGATACTACCCTCTTGGCATTCTTCTAAACCAGTTATTAATCTTAAGAGTGTTGTTTTACCTCCACCAGAAGGCCCTACAATTACAACTATTTCTCCCTCATTTATATCTAAATCCACACCTTTTAATACTAATGTAGATCCAAAAGACTTTTTTAATCCTCTAACCTTTAACATAATTTTAATCTCCTAATTATAGTATTCATAATTTTTTTCAACTCTGTTTAATAATTTAGTTAGAATCCCTATAAGAATTAAATAAGTAATTCCAATTATAAATAGTGGTAGTAATGAGGAATCTCTATTACAAGCTATCTTACCTACTCTTAATAGCTCATCTAAGCCTATAACATATACCAATGCAGTATCTTTTACTAATGTTACTATTTCATTTGCTACAGGTGGTAAAACTGTTTTAAATGCTTGTGGAAGGATTATTCTAAAAAATGTATCTACTTTTGATAATCCTAATACATGAGAAGCTTCATATTGTCCTGAATCAACTGAAGATATACCAGCTCTAAATATTTCTCCAAAGTAGGCCCCATAGTTTAATGTAAAGGCTAGTATAGCAGCTGGAAACCTATCAATTACGATATTTAAATTTGGAAGTCCAAAGAAAATAAATACTATTTGTAAAAGAAGAGGAGTTCCTCTCATAATTAAAATATAAAAACTTGTTATTTTATTAATAATCTTTATTTTTGATAATCGACCTAATGCAGTTATAATTCCTAAAGGAATAGAAAATAATAGTGTAAGAATAAATAGTTGTAGTGTAACTTTTAATCCATCTAATACTTGTGGAAGTAATGTAAAAGTATAGTTTAAAAACAAATTAAACGAAGTTATTATATTTTCCACTGTAGCTCCCCCATCTCTTTTATCTAATCAACTTTAATAGTAATATCCTCATCAAACCATTTTTCAGATATTTCTTTTAATGTACCATCATCTTGCATTTCTTTATATATTTTATTAAAAGTATCTACCATATCAGTATCACCTTTTCTAATACCAACACCATATTCTTCTTCACCAAAGTTTTCATTTAATATTTTAAATTTATCATCACCTTTTAGGCTTATATAATATCTTACAAGTATTTCATCAGCTACTACTGCATCGATTCTACCTGCTTCTAAATCCATTAAAGCTTGATTATTATCTTCAAAAGTAATAGCACTTCCTCCATCAAAAGTAGCGTATAAATCTGATTCTTTTTCCATTGCAGTTATAGCAGAAGATTCACTTTGAGCCCCTACTTTTTTATTAGATAGATCAGATTTAGAATTAATATTACTATTAGATAAAGTAACAATAACTTGTTTATTTTTTAAATAAGGAACTGAAAAATCTACTTTACTTTTTCTATCATCTGTAATTGTATATCCATTCCATATTAAATCTATATTCCCTGCATTTAATTCAGATTCTTTCATAGTCCAATCAATAGGTTGAAAAACAATCTCTTTATCTAATCTTTTAATTAATTCTTTTGCTAAATCAACATCAAACCCAGTTATATTACCATTTTCATCTTTAAATCCCATTGGAGCAAAAGCATCATCAATTCCAATAATGATTGTCTCTTTATCTAACGTTTTTTGATTAGCTTCTTTTGAACATCCAGAACAAGTAACTGTTAACGAGAATACACTTATAGCTAAAATTATATTTTTTATTGATTTGTAAAACTTCATAAATATATCACCCCAAAACCATCTTATTATTGAATACTTTATCATACTAAAGTAAAAAAGTCAATATTTTCCATAATAACAAAAAAAGAATGACGTTTTTATTTCATCATTCTTTTTCATTAATAATTAACCTAGTATATCACTTAAATATTTTCTTAATTCCATATCTAGAGAGTTATCTCTTAAATATAGTAATTTACTATTTATCTCTTCATCTTTATTATGTAAAGAATAGAAACTTATAGCTGATTTTAATCTTAAATCTTCAGACACAGAAGATAAATCAAATTGACCTGATTCATTTTCTAAAATTAAAGATAAATCTAAAACTTCATCACTAAGAGCAACTGCTTTTAAGAATATTAATTGTTCTCTTGTAACTGAACCGATATTATTTATTAAACTTAATGTAACATCATATGCAGATTCTATATTATTATCATATATATATTTTTTAAAGTATACTTGTAATGTTCTTAATATCTTTTGATTATTTTTTACTTGAGATAAGAATCCTAAAGTAGAAATTATATCTTCATCAGAAAAGTTTTCCATTATATAAATAATAGAATCTATAATCTTATCTTCATCAATGCCTTTAGCAGCCATTTTACATAATAAATTTACAGCCTTTATACTACTAGAAGATTTTTCATTAGAAATTTTTAAAAGCTCATCAACGCTATGTTCATTAAATGAATATAATATTGTTAATACAGCATTCTTAACTGCATTAGGCCATGCACCTATTCCATTATATCTTCCTTTTAAAGCTGTAGGTTTAGAAATTCCACCATATAAATATTCTGTTAAGGCATTTATATTTTCTATTCCTATTACTTTTGCAGCTTCCTTAGCATAAAGTTCCATAGAGTCAAAGCTTTGAGACTTATCTACTACTTTCAAAATTTCACCAGTAATTAATGATTTTAATTCTTCTGGAGTAAGTTCTTCTGTATTATGAAACTCTTCAACATTATCTATTACAAAATTATATTTAAAATCAGTATCATTATTAACGGTAGAATTATCACTTTCATTAATTTCTTTTATATCTACAGCTTTTTCTAAGTCAATATCTTCAGTGTTATCTTTTTTTCGTTTAAAAAAATCAAATATCCCCATCTATTATCCCTCCTAATTCATCTTCGCTTATTACATCTATTAATGATTCTTTTAATAGTTGAGCGGTTACTCCCATGCCCTTTATTTTAGTCCCACTAAAGTTACCGTCATATATGTAATTAACACCACAAGATGGACTACCATCTTTTAGTATAGCTGTCTTTATATTTAATTTTTTTGCAATATCTAGTGTTTCTTTAGCACCTTTTATAAATTGAGCTGTTACATCAGAACCTTCTTTATTAACAACTTCACCTTTTCCATCTAGTATATCTAAAGAATTACCTATAATTTCACTTGGTATTCTAGGCGTAGGTAATCCACCTAATTGCTCAGGGCAAACTAAAATTGCCTTACCAGATGCAAGCAACTTTTCGCATATTTCATTATAATTATTTAATCCATTGTATTTACAATTTACTCCACATAAGCATGCACTTATTAAATACATAAAACCCCTCCTTAGTATGCTTTAATTATAGCATACTAAGAAAGGGTTTCAAATTAAATTAATTATTAATTTAGCTTATTTTAATGTTACTACTGTTACGCCATCTCCACCTTCACCATATACACCTAACCTATATGATTTAACATGAGGATGTCTCTTTAACATATCATTAATAGCTTTTCTTAAAATACCTGTTCCTTTACCATGAACTATAGTAACTTCACCTAGATTTCCTAAGTATGCTTCATCTAAATACTTATCTGTTCTATAGCATGCTTCTTCAGAGTCCATACCTCTTAAATCT
The DNA here is from genome assembly GCA_017383505.1 of Clostridium sp. Classification (GTDB taxonomy): domain Bacteria; phylum Bacillota; class Clostridia; order Clostridiales; family Clostridiaceae; genus Clostridium. The sequence goes on along the minus strand of JAFNXG010000009.1, from coordinate 301 downwards.
ATTCTACTATCAACAGATTTCATATTTAACTTTACTTCTCTTTTTTTCTTTTCTTTTTTATTTGGTTCTTGTGGAACTTTTCTTAAATCTTTAAGTTTAACATTTATTTTCATTATTCCAGCTTCTACTTGTACTTCGCCTTTATTATCAGGCATAGATACAATCACAACTCTCTGATTTAAAGATGGTAAGAATGCTTCCATTCCAAGAGTAACTTTGGTAATAGACTCACCTGTGTTTTCTCTTGACTTAATCATAGCGGCTTCTTTTTCTTCAAGACTAGTTTTAAGTTGTCTTCTTT